>JAEUIE010000046.1 GCA_016795155.1 Planctomycetia bacterium
AGTCATCATGTTCATTCACATGGCATGGATTGTGGTAGCATTACTGTCTGCCTGGTTTCTGGTTCCCGGCCAGGGTGCTGCCGGCGTGGCGCTGGCACTAATCCTGGCACATTCCGTAGCAGCCATACTGGTGCCACTGGCACTGGAATATCTGGGACACTTGCCTCCCCAGTTGTTTACCATGACGATGGCAGGGATGCTCGGCGGACTGCTTCCTTTGCTGTTGCTTGACTATCGGCAAGCATCGCTGTTTCACTGGTCCAATGCTGCTGCATTGTTGGTCTGTTTCTCGATCATGTGTGGTATCTGGACGCAGGGACGCAAACTGCGAACAGGTGCATAAATGGCGGAACGGACATCACAACTGTGGCACGTTCTCGATGCCCGAGCCATTTGGGTGAAGGAACTGGCACATGCCCTGTCGTGTCAAACGCCACTTACAGGCTGGATTCCGGAAATAAGCTGGACTGCCTGTTTATCAAACCAACGGACGACAGAGAATCACGCTGATCCACAGCTCACCCTGCATCATTTTCCATTGCAGCGTGGCTTCGCCAAATGGCCCATCAGGATTCTCTTTCGAGAAGAAGAAAGAATCATCCAGCATCTGCGAGCAGTTACCAAGTCAGAAACTGAAAGCGTGTTGCTTTGTGCATCGCCTCATTACGCTGCAGTGGCAGAACTTTGGAAAGGCCCTGTGGTGTATTACATGAGCGATCTGTACTACGCCTGGGGAGAAGATCCTGCCTATGTGAATTATTATGATCGCCGTATGTGTCAACGGGCCGACCTGGTATGCCCGGTTTCCGAAAGAGGCAAAGAATATCTGATGGAACGTGCCCAATGCCCGGCTGAGAATATCACTATTTCTCCGATGGCGACTCGTGCGAGTAATGTACTGCCTGAACCGCTATTGCAACCTATGTCGCTACCTGCAGACATTGCAGATTTGCCTCGGCCTGTCATTGGCATCATAGGCAACCTGGCCAAGAATACAGATTGGCTATTTCTGCAGGATGCTGTTCGCAAACTACCTGATTTCTCGTGGGTTTTGGTAGGCTCCACGGAGATGCCTGTGCCGGATCAATCGCATCGGCAGGCACGTGAACAGCTTCGTCAGCAAGGTGGGAGAGTACGATTCCTTGGCCCGAAGCCTTACTCGCAACTGGCCAGCTATGCACAATCGTTTGATCTGGCTTTATTACCCTATCGCAAGATTGAACCAACCTACTCAGGCAGCTCGACCAGGTTTTATGAACACCTGGCAGCTTGCCGACCCATGTTCGCGACCGATGGCTTTGCTGAGTTACTGACCAAGGAACCTCTCGTTCGTGTAATTCAGAATGCTGATGATTTTGTGCATCGAGTGCTGCAGTTGCAGAAGCAACAATTTCAGGATGGATTGGAAGCTGACCGATGGAAAGCGAGCCAGCACGAAACCTGGGAGATGCGCGCGAGCCAGATGAGGCAGGCGTTAGAGCAAAGGTTGAAAACCATATCATGAGTTGTATTGCATCTGATAATTCATCATCATGAAGCCTTCGCGACGACTCAAAGTAGCGCTCCTTTCCTATCGTGACGATCCACGAACAGGCGGAGCTTTGCGCGTCGCCGAGATGCTGGCTACGCACTTACCAAAAGAAGAAATTGAAGCGCATCTGGTGTTTGCCTACGGACAAGCTGGCCCTGTTGCGAATCGAGTACCGGTTCCGGTTCATTTCCTTGAAGCCAGTTCATCGAAAGATTTTGCAGCATGGCGTAAGACCCGAAAATGGTTCAGCCAGATGCAGTTTGATGTCATGCACTTTATTGATCCTGTCAACTGGGTGTTCTTTGCCACGCTGGGGTTGAAGGCCAAACGCATTGATCATTTTCACGGCTGCCCTGATCTTTCCACGATTGCCTCGCGTGACCAGTGCCTGGCCTTGTGCCGTCGCTGGCTCAGTCATGGAGGCATTGCGATTACCCATGGTGCACGCAAAGCCGTAGGCAGAATAGGCTGGAGGTCGCCTGCGCAAACACATGTGGTGCATAATGGCATCTGTCCTGAAGATTTTGAGACGATGCCAGATAAATTGACAGCCAGGCAGCAATTGAATTTGCCGCTGGATGCCAAACTGTTTGGTGCGGTGGCACGGTTCAGCGATGGCAGCGGACTCTTGGAAATTTTTCAGGTTCTCAAGTTCTTACCTGAAAACTGGCATGCGGTGTTGGTGGGAGATGGGCCTTTAAAACACCAATTGCAGAGCGAAGCCAGGCAGCTTGGCTTTGCAGATCGTGTTCATTTTCCCGGCTTATTGACCAATGTGCTTCCGGCCTACGCAGCGCTAGATGCAGTGATCCTTCTCGCCCGTTATCAATCATTCTGCCTGATGCTGGCGGAAGCGATGCTGGCACGCATCCCCGTCGTTGGTTTGCAGGGAGCTGGTGAATATACCGAAGCGGAGTATCCGTTGATCACCAACGAGAATGCGATCTTTTTCCCACGCGAAAAGCCCTGGGATTTCTACAGTGTTGAACCCGATGAAAACTACCATAAAGTAGCCTTGGCGTTACAAACGATGATGCTGAATCCGGAAAGTACCCAGCATCGCGTTGCACAGGCGCATCGCTGGGTCATCGAGAGGTTTTCTGCTCAGCATCAGGGCAGGCGCTGTGCACAGGTTTATCGACACGTATCAGGTTTGAAGCAGCTATGCGAGTAATGATTCTGTATGAGCATTGCTCGCCCCACCAGGTCACCGTGCTGGAATCAGCCAGGCAACGATTTCAAACACTTGGCCACACGCTCATCCCCGTTGAGTTTTATTACGGTTCACTCGATTATGGCTGGACGATGGGCGACAAACCCCGCCCAGCAGAATGGATGTGCCTGTTTCCAGAAGCTCAGTCGATCAGCAATTATCAGCGATTTCGAACTGTCTGCAAACTGGTGAAACAGCACAAGATCGATGTGCTGGTGCTTAACGGCTGGTACGGACTGTTTGCCTGGTGGCTGGTATTGATCAAGAAATGGCTGGGCTGCAGAATCGTCATGGTGTCCGACTCGGTTCACTGGGATTTTCCACGCACCATAGTGAAGGAATTGCCCAAGAAAATGTTGATGAAAGGTGTCGATGCAGGATTTGTCGCCGGCGCACCGCAGGCCGAGTACCTGCGTTCGCTGGGAGTTCGTGCTGACCGTTTGACCACCGGCAACGATGTGGTTGACAATAATCTGTACGCTCACATACCTGTTCGAAGTGTACCAGAAAACCGCAAGATTATCATTGGCACTGCAGCCCGGTTCATTCCCAAAAAAAACCTGGCAGCAGCCTTGAAGACATTGGCTCAAGTGGCCAAGCAACATCCTGATGTGCAACTGGAATGGCGACTGGCAGGTCGTGGGCCGCTGGAACAGGAACTTCAGCAGCTTGCTCAAGAAGTGGGCGCTCCTGTAGTCTTTCGTGGTTTTGTTGGTTATTATGACATGCCAGGGTTTTATGCCGAGTTGGACCTGTATTGGCAGCCCAGTTTGAGTGAACCCTGGGGCCTGGTGGTCAATGAAGCAATGGCTTCGGGGTTGCCTGTGCTGGTATCAGATCGCTGTGGCTGTGGCCCCGATCTGGTGACTAAAGAAACCGGTTGGATACACGGCTTGAGTCAAGAGGACATGGTTGCAGGTTTAACATCCGCCCTCAAGTCTCGGCTGCACTGGCCTGAAATGGGTGAACAGGCAAGAAAACTGATCGGCAACTGGGACGAAAAACGGTATTCTGAAGGACTCTTGCAGGCCTGTTTTCTGGCAACTGGTCAGCGCGATGGCCAAATGAGGTTTTCATCATGATGTTACATCCGGGCATCGCCAAGCCACCGCTAATTGCCAGCAAAACATCCAACCGTCGGTGGGATATCCTGACTGATATTCCTCATATCAGACTGATCAGTGTCATCCTTATGTCGCTGGTGGTGCTGATCGGTTTAATCCGTTCACTGACGTTTGGCTCCGTCGCTCCGCTGTTGTTGCCCATGCTGGCAACGGTCGTCTCCATCATCTGCATTCTCGCCATTGATTTCAAGGAACGGTATGGCACAACCTATATGAGGCTGGGATTTCATGCGGGCATTCTGATCTTCATGACTGCGTACCCGATTCTTGCACCGGAAACCGTTCGAAATATTGACGAGAATGTACGATTCACAGCGGGCATGGCGCTGGTGCTTTGTGTGATTGGTTTTGAACTGGGCTACTGGCTGCTGCGAACTTTTGCAGGTTTGCCCAAGGTGAAGCCACCGTTTTACCTGATGTCGAACAACTACAGCTGGGTACATCGTCTGCTGCTTGTCGGTATCGCCCTCTATTCGCTGTTCATGATTTATGCAGTTGCATCGTCTGGCAGGTCATTTCTATCGCTGTTGTTTGTTCTTCGTGGCGAGCTGCTGGTTAACACGGAAGAGGTGCTGATTACTGCAGACGAAAACAGAAATCAGCTGGCAACATTGCTCAGTTACGGCCGCTACATGGCTGCCGCTGCTGCTACAGTCCTTATCCTGTCGCCTAATCCGTATCACTTCGCCATTCCCAAAACCTTGTCCTGGTTTACGCTGATTGCCTGTGCCTTCATTGGACTGAATCAGGGTAGCGGTGGATCACGCTCTTCGTTTCTTTTGTCATCGGTGCCACTGCTCACCACCTTGTGGATTTATGCTGGTACCTACAAGAGTTTACGTCAATTAAGACCTTTGCTTGCGCTGATACTGCTGTTCCTGGTTTATTTTGGTTTTCAGTATCTGATTGCCAATCGCAGCCAGGGGAACAAACTCGATGATGAGGATGTCCGGTTCAATGTAGAGAATGTCAGCGTGACCGATACGACCAGCTTCATGGCATTCTCCATTTATCGTGATTACGAAGTAGTCATCGGGGGCTTTCCGGACAAAGCGCCATTTCAGAATGGAGCATCGCTCGCTCCACTCGTAATCGGCTGGGTACCCCGACGATTCTGGCTCGATAAGCCTTATCCCTTCACGCATGTGGCCAACCAGATCATGGGATACAATGTGGCCCAGGTTTCCATTGCGTGCGGCTTGCCCGGGGAAGGTTATGGAAATTTCGGGTACATGGGCGCGCTCATCTGGGGTGCGCTCATGGGGCTTGCGTGCGCCTTTGCCGATTTTAGGCTGAGTAATCTGCGTCCAGGGCACCCGTTGTCGCTTACCATGCGTGGTATGATGGCAGTGTGGGCAGCGATTATTGTTCGAGGTGGAACAGCTGAAATGTTCTACATGGGAGTTTTTCCGATCGGCTTCATGTGGATTTGTCTGTACTTCAGCGATCCCCGGCCGAGGAAGATTCTCTAGCCATGTTGCGTGTACTTCATGTCGTACCCAATATCGACCCCAAGCAGGGTGGCCCGGCACGCAGTGTTGCAGCACTCGCAGCAGCGCTCCGAAGGGTTCATGGATTAAAGGTTACCTTAGCAGCAGCGGGCGGGCCTGATCTGGTTGATGTTTCCCTTGAAATTCGCACGCGCTGGTCCATTCCTACATCTGAATCCAAGAAGCGACTGGAAGCAGCTATTCAGCAGGCTGATGTGGTGGAACTTCACAGTTTGTGGAACGGCGTCATCAGTCAATCGGCCAGGATTTGTCAGCGACTGAAGGTTCCGTATCTCTACACGCCGCGAGGCATGCTCGATCCCTTTTGCCTGAACACGCGAGGCTGGCTCAAAAAGTTATCTGCGTTTCTGGGTGAAGAACGAAATATTGGCAGTGCTGCAGGGTTTCATCTGCTTTCGCAGGAAGAGCATCAGGGCATGGTGACCGCCAGGCCTTATCTGAAAGACAGGCCATATGTGATCGCACAAAACGGCCTGGGAACGGTTCCTGACGATTTTCCAAAAGGACTGCTTTCGGAAAAGTTTCCAGAGACAGTTGGGCGGAAGACGCTTCTGTTCCTAGGCCGTCTGGATGAAATCAAAGGCCTGGAGTTACCTTTACAGGCTGTTGCACAGTTAGAACCATCACAACGGCCTATGGTGCTGCTGGTGGGTCCTGACTTTGGTGAAGAGTCTAAGCTGAGACAATTAGTGTCATCGCTTGGCATTGCACCGTGGGTAATCTTTGCCGGTGCCATCTATGGCAATGATCGTTTCAGCCTGCTGGAGGAAGCTGATCTGGTCGGGCTGACATCACATTACGAATGCAATTCTGTTACTGGTACGGAAGCCTTTGCAGTGGGCGGTGCAGTACTGGCGACAGAAGGTAGCAGCCTGCGTGATGCAGCCCAGGCTGGCGCTGCTATGGTGGTGCCTCGAACGGTGACAGACTATGCCAACGCTATCCAGCAGTTGTTATCGGATCCAATGCGATGCAAGCAGATGAGGAAAACAGCTAAGCTCTATGCACAGCGACAGCTAAACTGGGATAAGCTGATTATTCCATTGGTGGAACTCTATCGAAAGATTGCGAAAACCAGCTAAATACCTTGAAGGGGCCATAAAGGAACTGCTTTCACACTAGGCGTTTGTCAGTGCATTCATAATCCAATAATTAATGGCATATTGGCCTGCATACGCCTTCGGCTGTTCCGCAAGGCGTTCTTTTGTTCTTGGGGTTCTTCATGCTGGTGCTGGGTATACACGATGGGCACGATGCGGGAGCTTGCCTGCTTCAGGACGGCAAGCTGCTCTTGCATTCTTCCGAAGAGCGGCGCCGCAACAGCAAAAACTGGGCAGGCATTCCCGAACAATCCATCAAGGAAATTTTTCGTCGGACCGGCATTGATCCCAAAGACGTTGATCTGATTGCGCTGGGTAGCAAGTTGCGGACGACTTTCCCCACGCGAGGCCACAAGCCTGTTTACAGCGTGTTGAATTTCCTCTCGTGGGCAGGCCGTTCTCACCTGGGCACGCAGTTTGGTCGCTGGTTGCTTGAGAAAGTCCGCAAGCGCGAAGAACTGATGAGTTGCCTGGAAAGCATGGGCATGGGCCAGAAAACGGTGATGCCCTTCGATCATCATCTTTCGCATGCCGCCACGGCTTATTATTTCCGTCCCTGGGATGACCCTGCCACCGTCCTCACGCTGGATGGCGCTGGTGATGGCCTGTGTGCCACGGTCAACAAGGCTCAGGGCTTCGATATCAACGTCATTGCTCAAACGCCCAAGTACAACAGCCCCGCTGCCTGGATGTACTCTTCGCTCACTTCCCACCTGGGCATGCGGCCTTACGAGCACGAATACAAGCTCATGGGCATGGCACCCTATGGCGATCCCGATTTTGTGGGCGACGGGCACAGCGAATCCTGTGCGGATGTGTTGCGAAAAGCTTTCAGCGTTGAGGGGCTTGAGTTCCGCAATCACACCGGCCACATTGCAGGTGGCATTCAGGATTACTATGCCAAGAGGCTCTACGCCAGGCGTTTCGATAATGTTGCAGCAGGATGCCAGCTTGTATTTGAAGAGATGATGTTGAAATGGGTCAAGAATTCCATCGCTGCAACCGGCGTGGCAAAAGTTGCGACCGCAGGCGGCGCTTTCCTCAATGTGAAAGCCAACAAACTCATTCGCGAGTTGCCTGAAGTGGAAGCACTGTATACTTTCCCTGCCAGCGATGATGGTGGCACACCCATTGGCGCTGCGGTGCTGGGCTATGTTCATCTTTGCAAGCAGCGTGGCGTAGAGCCAACCATGAACCTGCCCAAAGACATGTACATGGGCATAGGCTTCACCGATGATGAATGTGGCAAGGCAGCAGAAAACTCTGGCTTACCCTGGAAGAAGCTGAACAACGTCGCAGATGAAGCGGCACAACTGTTGACAGAAGGCAAGATCATCGGCCGGTTTAATGGCCGCGAGGAAGTCGGCCCACGTGCCTTGGGCAATCGGAGCCTACTGGCAGATGCCCGTGATTTGAAAGTGATCCGCAAACTCAACTTTGCGATCAAGCAACGCGACTTCTGGATGCCCTTTGCTGCGTCGGTTCTGGAAGAAGATGGCCCACGCTACATCAAGAACCTCAGCAAGTGGGCTTACTACATGATCGAAGCTTTCGACACCACACCCGAAGGTTTCAATGATCTGGTCGCAGGCACACACCCGTTTGACCAGACAATTCGGCCGCAACTGGTGAATGAGCTCAACCCCAGCTATCGCGACCTGATCCGGGCTTTCAAAGCCAAGACCGGAGTAGGCGGATTGCTGAACACCAGTTTCAACCTGCATGGCTCGCCCATTGTAGGCACACCCGAAATCGCCATCGATACGCTCAAGAAGAGTGAACTCGATGCGGTGCTGCTCGGCCCCTATCTGGTCACCAAGCCAGGCTGATTGACATGTTGCCCATCACTGTCATCCTGGCTGTCAAGAACGAAGCGGTCAACCTGCCCAAGTGCCTCGCTTCGCTAAAGCAGGCTGAACGAGTGGTAGTGATCGATTCAAGCAGCACCGATGCTACGCCGCAAATCGTAAAAGATGCAGGTGCGGAACTGGTCCAGTTCCATTACCAAGGCGGGCATCCAAAAAAACGGCAATGGGCGATTGAAACACTGCAAATCACTACTGCCTGGGTGCTACTCCTCGATGCCGATGAAGTGATGCCTGCAGGATTGTGGACTGAAATACAACAGGCGATTGCCTCACCAACAGCGTCAACCGCTTTCCTGATTACCAAAGGTTTTCACTTCCTCGGCAAACGGCTTACGTTCGGTGGGTTCTCCTTCCAGGCAGTGTTGCTCTTCAAGACTGGTTCAGCCCGGTTTGAAAAGATACTCGCCGAAGCAGACAGTGGCTTTGACATGGAAGTGCACGAACGACTAATAGTGAACGGCACAATTGGCTCACTCAAAACTCCGCTGATTCACGAAGATTTCAAAAGCCTGCATGCCTACATCGACAGGCACAACCGTTATTCAACCTGGGAAGCCCAGGTGCGGACGCGGTTTCTCAAGAAAGGCCAATGGGGGGAGGAAACCGTTAAGCCCAAGCTGTTTGGCAATTCGCAGGAACGCCGTCGCTGGCTGAAGTATGTCGCACTGAGAGTTCCTTTTGAACCCACCCTCTGGTTCCTGTACCACTACATCTTCAAACTAGGCTTCCTCGAAGGCCGCCGAGGTTGGATCGCGAGCCGCATCCGGGCACAGTACATTTTCCAGGTACGGGCGAAGATGTATGAGATAGGGCTGAAGACGAAGTAGTCCCGGAGCTCAAACAAACTGCTCAACTTAACAGTTCGAAGAATGATTTTGAAGTATTTGAACCAATACCTGATCGCCAAATGTAGTTGCTAAGTCCATCGGCGACTTGTTGTTGTTATTCTTATCTTCAGGCCTTGCACCGTTCTGAAGAAGCAATGTGACAAAATCATACTTGCCGCGAGCATCAAACACAGCCCTCCACAATGGTGCGTTGCCAAACTTATCTTTAAGTGCAATATTAGCCCGATGCTTCAACAATTCAGACGCTATAGCGAACTGCTTCGATTGAATAGCAAGGTGTAATGCAGTCAAACCATTTCTATCCTGGTGGTCAATTGCTGCTCCATGATTTATAAGCCAACTGAGAATATCAAGTTTTCCATGTATTGAGGCATGAATTAATGGCGTTTGCTCTTCTCCATCTAGAAGGTCAACTTCACTTTGCTGAATCAACGAAATGGCTTCATCTGGTGACGAATACTGAATGGCCTGTCTGATCTTGTCAGCCATCGGATCATGATTTCTGGGTCGACCAGGCTGTGCCATTCGATTCACCTCTGAAAGCTTCTAAGGAAAAGGATATGGCATACTTCGCACTCCAGGCAAGTTGAACTACGAATCTTTCTTAACAGATCTATACTCGTCTGAACGGCTGTATCTTCCAATACGTTAAACTCCGCCACAGCCATTCCAGTGGGCCGAATAGGAAATAGTGGAGCCAGATGGGGCTGAGAATCAGTTGGAGTATCCAGATGGCGAAGGCCACAAAGTAAATCTGGTAATACTGCAGTTCGCCGTAGTAATTCAAACCGTAGCCGAAGAAGAACAGCGTGCAGATAACCGAATGCATGATGTAATTGGTGAATGCCATTTGTCCCACTGCAATGAGGGAACGGAACAGTCGCGGGAAAACGTTGGCCTTGTAGAGCAGAATGAGTGCTGAGGCGTGAGCTAGTACTAAGAGGATGCGCTGGAAGGGATAAATCAGATTGACCCATTCAATGGGTACCTGCTCCATGCGTTGAAGCGATACTTCCATCGTCGGGTTATGAAGAAAATGGTGATAGAAGCTGTAGCTCACCAGAGGCAGGCCGATGCCGTATCCAATGAGCATGGTTTTCCAATAGCTTCGATTCGACCACTGGCCTGTCAGAAATCCCCAGCGGTAAAGTGCAATGCCCAGCAACATCAAAGCAATCGAATCCCACACCTCAATGACGAGAAACTTGGTCTCGAACATCAAGGCAAGAGGCCTAAGGTAACTGCCAACGGTAGCGTAATCGGATTTCATTTTCTGCGTGTTGTCTTTAGCGTCCTGGCGATTGGGAATCATCGTCTTTTCCAGTTCACGCCACTCTTTCAATGCTCCCTGCTGTGCTTCTGACAGTGGTTTGTTAGCAGCAACAGCAGCGGTGGCATCCACGTAGGCAATCCGCTGTTCGCGAATGTGCTGATAGAACAAAGTCCCTGCGGTAAAATCGCAGATTGCCACCAGGGGCACGCCCAAAACCAGGTAGATGGGCTTCACATTGCGGAACAGATAAACAATCATTCCGCAGATGGCATAGAGATAGAGGATATCGCCAATCCACAAGATTACATGAGCATGAATGAGGCCGAAGAGAAGCAGCCAGAACATCCTGCGATAGAAGAGGCCTGTCACAGGTTTGCCTGCCTGCTCTTTTTTGGTGACAAAGAGCACAATGCCTGCACCGAAGATCATTCCGAAAAGCGCCCGCATCTTGCCTTCAAAAAAGACCGAGATGACAGCAGACACCCAGAAGTTGACATTAGTTGGATCGCTTCGATATGCCTCGGATGAATACTGGGCCATGGAAAAGCCGGGGATATTCATCAGCAGAATGCCGAGCAATGCCACGCCACGTAGGGCATCAATAATCTTAAGCCGCTGGGGTTCAGCGACGGGAGCGAGTACGGTGGTGACTGAATTTTCTGTCGGTAATTCATTCATAAGTTGTAAACATCATCGTGGAAGAAGTGTTGGAGGTGACATTGAGTAGTATTCGTATTAAAGACGGCAATATTCTCAGTGTCAACGAGAAAGCGAGGCACTGTGTTTGGTACTTCGGAAGTCGTGGAGAAGTTTCAAAACATTAAGCGCGACGTAAATGCGCCGGTAGCACTGGCAATCGTCTCGCAGCCTGGACGGCGAGTTAACGCTGCGCCGCTCCTGATTTCACTGAGTTATCAACTGCACTTGTTGTCTACTCCGTCAACACCCCCGGCAAATTGAACCCCTTATTACCCGTCAGCAACTGTGTCTGAGCCTGAGTCTGCTGGCTCAAGCCCCACAGGCGGATGAAGCCCTTGGCTGCTTCATGATCAAACTGATCGCCCTTCTCGTAAGTGGCCAGGTGCTTGCTGTAAAGGGAGAATTCGCTCTTGCGGCCTGCGATACTGACATTGCCTTTGAACAGCTTCACCCGCACGCGGCCTGTGACATAACGCTGGCTGCTGGCGACATAGGCAGCCAAGTCCTGATGATGTGCGCTAAACCACAGACCATTGTAAATCAAATCAGCATATTCATTAGCTACCATCGCTTTGAAACGCATGCTCGGCTTGGACAGACACAGCGTTTCCAGTTCCCGATGGGCCAGGTGCAGGATCACCGCTGCAGGGGCTTCGTAGATTTCGCGTGACTTGATGCCGACGAGGCGGTTTTCGATGTGATCAATGCGGCCTACGCCGTGCTTGCCACCGGTTTTGTTGAGCGATTCGAGCAGGGGCACCGCATCGAGTTTAACGCTATTTAACGCGGTGGGTTTTCCATGTTCGAAATCAATTTCGATGTACTCGGGTTCATTGGGAGCCTTGCGTGGGTCGGTCGTCCACTGGAAAGCCTCTTCGGGTGGTTCGAAATAAGGGTCTTCGAGAACCCCTGCTTCCACGCTGCGGCCAAAGATGTTTTCATCCACGCTGTAGGGGTTCTCTGCTGTGGCGAAGACAGGGATGTTGTGGGCCTTGGCGTACTCGATCTCTTCATCGCGGGTCATTTTCCATTCACGAACAGGGGCAATGATCTTGAGCTGTGGCGCCAGTGTCTGAAACGTGACATCAAAACGAACCTGGTCATTGCCTTTGCCTGTACAGCCATGTGCTACTGCCACCGCACCGTGTTCCTTGGCAGTGTCCACCATGAGTTTGGCGATGAGGGGCCTGCCCAAAGCTGTCGCTAACGGATATTTGCCTTCGTACAGAGCACCAGCCATGAGTGATGGCCAGACAAAACAATCGACAAAGAGGTTCCGGGCATCCATCGCTTCTGCAGCAATCGCGCCGGTCTTGAGGGCTTTCTTCTTGATGGCTTCCAGGTCGTCCCCCTGCCCCAGGTCGACCGTGAAGGTCACCACATCCAGGTTGTATTTTTCCTGCAGCCAGGGAACCATGACGGAGGTATCCAGGCCACCAGAATAAGCGAGTACGACTTTGCCACGTGCCATGGTTGGAGCTCACAGAAGAACTAACGACAAAAGTGTCGCGCAGCGTATCTTATGGTCATGACGCTGCAGATTCCAGCAATGATTTTCGATGAAATGGTAGAACATGCCCGAAGCGAGTTGCCTCATGAATGCGTTGGCATGTTGCTGGGGCAAACTGATGGTCAGGCAACACATTACATTGCATTGGTGAATGAGCTACAAAGCCCGACCAGGTTTCTGACAGAAGCAATGAGCATGTTGCGTGCAGAAAAGAAACGACGGGAACTTAACCTCGAAGTGCTGGCCATCGTGCATTCGCATCCCACTAGCGATCCGATACCGAGTCAATATGACAAAGCAGACCATTACAGCAGTGATGTGGTTTGCCTGATTCTTTCGCTCAAAGAAAAAGAACCCAACCTGCAAGGCTGGTGGATCAATCCAGATGGAGTGATGCCTGCATCGGTGGTTGTTCAGCAAGCGACCGCTTAGCTGCACCCGCGTGGGCCTCAACCACTGCCCGTGTTTTTGAAGGCACCCCACAGCATCAGGATGCCAAACAGGGCGAATGCCAGCAGGCCAAAGAGTTGTTGATAGTCCATGATAATAACCTCTTATGATTCATTTTAGAAAAAAGAAACAAATGGTTGACACCGAGGCACGAATATATATTTAGATGATTATCTAAATATCTTGGGAGTTTCCCATGTGTGCTTACCTGTTCATGTCGCTGGCTGTCCTGGCTGGTATCTCTGTACCGGTTCAATCTTCCCCTACTGAATCTCCCGTGGTCGGCCATTGGGAAGGCAAGATCACCCTTGGCGCCATCGAAATGAGAATGGGGCTAACGTTGAAAGCTGATGCTGAGGGCAAGCTTTCAGGTACCATGATCAGCGTTGATCAGGGAAATGCAGCGATGGAGATTCCGAAAGCAACATTCAAAGATAGCCTGCTGAAATTCAGCATTCCTAAGGTTGGAGCCAGCTACACGGGAAAGTTGAACGAACAAGGAACGGAACTGGCAGGCGACTTCATGCAGGGATTGATGAAGATGCCACTCACGCTGAAAAAGGTGAAGTCACTTACCAAACTCAACAGACCTCAGGAGCCTAAACCACCTTTCCCGTACACTTCGGAAGATGTCACTTACGATAATACCAAAGCGAACATCAAGCTGGCTGGCACGCTGACGTTGCCTAAGGGAAGCGGGCCGTTTCCGGTTGTCTTGTTCATCTCCGGCTCAGGGCCGCAGGATCGAGATGAAAGCCTGTTGGGACATAAGCCCTTTCTGGTGCTGGCTGATTATTTGACAAGAAAGGGCATAGCTGTACTCCGCGTTGATGATCGTGGAACGGCAAAATCGAAGGGAGATTTTGCCAGCGCCAGCAGTTTTGATTTCGCAGAAGACGTTAAGGCTGGAGTGCAGTATCTCCGATCACGCAAGGAAATTAATCCTCACCGAATCGGATTGCTGGGCCACAGTGAGGGCGGCTTGATTGCCCCCATGGTGGCCAGCGAATTGGGTGATATCGCTTTTATCGTTCTGCTCGCGGGGCCTGGTCTGCCTGGCGAAGATATTCTCTATCTGCAAGGCAAACTCATTGCCCAGGTGGAGGGGGCCAAGCCTGAACAGGTTGCATTCAATGAAGGTGTGCAGAAAAAACTCTTTGCCATCGTAAAAGCAGAACCAGCGAGTTCCCAGGTTGTGAAGAAACTGCAGCAGGCACTGAAGGAAGAAATTCATAAGCTGCCTGAAGATGTCAAAAACGAACTGGCTAAGAAAGGAACCTTGTCACAAGCCGAGTTGCAGTTAGCCAGTTTTGCCAAGCCCTGGTTCAAAACATTTATTGAATACGATCCAAGGCCGGCACTAGCCAAAGTCAAATGCCCGGTGCTGGCTATCAATGGCGAACTCGATCTGCAGGTGCCTTACAAAGAAAATCTGGAAGCTATCAGGCACGCACTGGAAAATGCCGGGAATCATCAACATGTCATCAAAGCATTTCCCCAGTTGAATCATCTGTTTCAGACCTGCAAAACAGGCTCACCTACGGAATACGGGAAGATAGAAGAAACCATGAGTCCTGAAGTGTTGGAGTTCATTGCGAAATGGATTATTTCTGTAAAGTGACAACTCTCATGCCATACTGTTAATACAGGTACTGAATACGTTCAATCACCATGCCTCGAAGCGAGTTTCCGCCTTTGAGGCGTTTTCGAAAACAAGATTTTCTTTCGCCACTTGGACAGGCGTATAATCCTCTACCCTGTTGCCCCTGGATGGTTTGTACCCAACGGGGTTGATCAACCGGAGGATCATGCATGTCAAAGCGAATCACCGTGACGGAACGACGTGCCATTTTCCAGGCACTTGTCAGCGCTCAGGATAATGGTGTGAGTGTTGGCGAATCACGTCAGCATGTGACAAAGCGTTTCCATGTAACCGAATATACCTTGCGAAAAATTGAAGATGAAGGCATTGCTCGACAATGGCCGCCTCTCGACCAGGAAGTGATTCAAAACAGGTCTCAGCTTGCTGAACGGAATTAATCACATCTGACTGCTAAGCCGATTTCCCTGTTCGAACTTCAATTTTCCGCGGCTTGGTCTTTGGCGCTTTAGGCAACGTCAGTTTCAATACTCCGTCGCTGAAGTCAGCAGTAATCTGCTCCGTATCCACTTCATCGCTAAGGATAAAGGAACGATAGAAATCTTCCTCGCGAATCTCTTCATGAATCAGACGAGCAGTGGCTGATACCGGCCAGGTTACTTTGCCAAACAGATGCAACACATTATCCTGGACACGTATTTCCAGATTTTCGGGCTTCACGCTGGGCAAATCAGCTTCCAGAACCAGTCCATCCTCAGTTTCATAAATGTCGAGTGCCGGTGTGTAGACATGGCGTGGTTCACGCACAGACTGCTGCACTGCATCTGCCTGTTGAATGGGTTCGCTCATGATGGACTCCTTTCAACCGCTGGCAGAACAGCCTCTGGCTGATCATTTTTCCTCACTGCCACTCTTACATGACGTGCTTGCCTTTCAGGCAATTTTGGAATGTGCAGCAGCAATACGCCATGTTCCAGATTGGCCTGAATTTGTTCAGCATCCGCACGTTCAGGAAGTGGTATCGAACGCACCCAGCGACCCATCCATCGTTCCTGCCGACGGTACTGCTCATCGTGAATTAATTCTGGGCGTTTGCGTTCGCCTTTAATGGTCAATTGACTTCCAGTCACCTGGATATCGAGATCGTTGACATGAACGCCTGGCATGGGCATCAGGAACTGATATTCGGTCTCTGTTTCGTAGATATTGCAACTGGGTAAAGGTTGCCAACTGGGGGAGAAATGTTGCTCCACCACGTTAAGCGTCCAATCCATCAATCGGTTCATCTGCCTTTGCAGATCATCCATCGCATCCATTCCCGGACGCCAAACCCATAGTTTCATTGCGTACACCTGCTACACAGACTTCCACGAATGAGTAATTGCAATTAGCAGACCATACGCATCAACTATTTGATTATTAGCCATAAGTCATTTACTTTTCATCGTTTACAAATTCATAATAAGGACAATCCTGAATTCATAGAATGGCGGAATGGCTGAACCGTCAAATTGACAGTCAAGTTCCCGGCTTCTGGTTGAGATTGAACATGGCAAACGAATTTGCCCAAATTGCAGTGTATCCCGGCATGTTCGACCCAGTGCACCTGGGGCATGTTGATGTTATCCGCCGTGCCAGCCAATTGTTTCCAAAACTCGTAGTTGGGGTTGGCGTCAATCCTGTCAAAAAACCTCTTTTTTCCATTGATGACAGGGTTCAGATGCTGCAACTGGCCACCCGAACGTTTACCAATGTTGAGATAAAGCCGTTCGACACCCTGGCTGTTCGCTTCGTGAGGAATGAAGGCAGCATGGTCATGATCCGTGGGTTACGGACAGTAACGGATATGGATTATGAATTCAGCATGTCGCTGACGAATCAGACACTCGACCCCCATATTCAGACCATTTTTCTCCTTTCCCATGTGCAATACACCCACCTGAGCAGTACGTTGATTCGTCAAATCGTCTCCTTCGGCGGAGACCTGAGCAAATTCCTTCCTGCCGAAGTAGTCCCGCTGGTTCGCACCAAATTAGCGAACTCGCCTGAGAGTTAATTTCTCTTTGAGACAGGCCAAAAGTGGAGTGAAATCGATAATGAAAACCGAAGTGGATTTTGCCAAGTCAGGTGGACTCGTGCCGGTGATTGCACAGGATCACGAATCTGGCCAAGTGCTGATGTTAGCCTGGATGAATGAAGAAGCCTTTCAGGAAACACTCAAAACGAGACGTGCCGTCTACTTTAGCCGAAGCCGAAACAAACTCTGGCGAAAGGGAGAAGAATCAGGGAACGTGCAACAGGTTAAAGACATCCTGATCGACTGCGATGCTGACACGATCCTGCTGAAAGTGGAACAGATCGGCGGTGCAGCCTGCCACGAGGGATATGCGAGTTGTTTCTTCAGAAAACTGAATACGGACGGGCATGTGCATGCCACCCTGGGTGAGAGGCTGTTTGACCCGAAACAGGTGTATCATAAGTAGAAAGCTGACAGCTGTCAGCTATTAGCAATCAGAAGAGGAAAGAGAATTATCAATGTCGAGTCAGATACTCAAGTTGGGACTGCCAGCGGGAAGTTTGCAGCAGGCCACCGCTGAGCTTTTTGCCAAAGCGGGGTTTAAGATCAATTTCCCCAGCCGCAGCTACTATCCTTCCATCGACGATCCGGAAATTCAGTGTACGCTGCTGCGGGCACAGGAGATGGCACGCTATGTCGAAAATGGGGCGCTCGATTGTGGTTTGACAGGCCACGATTGGGTGCTGGAAACCGGCGCTGATGTTGAAGAGATCGCTGAACTCACTTACAGCAAAATCAGCCGCAGGCCCGTTCGCTGGGTACTCGCCGTTCCGAATGATTCACCGGTGCAGACGGTTCAGGATCTTCAAGGCAAACGGATTGCCACCGAAGTGGTCCATTTGACTCGCCGATTTCTGGCACAGCATGGCGTGGAAGCTGATGTAGAATTCAGTTGGGGTGCCACCGAGGTCAAACCACCTCGCCTGGCCGATGCCATTGTCGATGTCACTGAGACAGGCAGTTCCCTCAAAGCCAATAATCTGCGTGTAGTAGCAGAACTTCTGCAATCGACTACTCGTTTCATTGCCAACAAGGATGCCCGCCGCGATCCCTGGCGGAAACAGAAAATCCTTGATGTCGTTATGCTTCTGCAAGGAGCCATGGCAGCAGAAGGTAAAGTGGGACTGATGATGAACGTCATGCGGAAAGACCTTGAAGCAGTGTTGCAACTGCTCCCTGCCCTGCAAACACCTACGATTTCCTCGCTGGCTGACCCCACTTGGGTAGACGTCAATACTATCCTCGAAGAAACAACCGTTCGAACTCTGATACCTAAATTGAAAGCTGCCGGTGCCCGTGGACTGGTGGAATACCCACTGAACAAAATTATTGACTAGGGAACACCAATGGCTCACTTGGAAAATCGCATTAAGGGAAAAGTCGTACTCATCACCGGCGGTGGCAGTGGCATTGGCCGGGCTATTGCGTGTACATTATCCCGTGAAGGCGCTCAGGTAGCAATCGCCGGCCGAAATCTCGAAAAGCTGGAAGAAACCAACCAGCTGGCTGGCGGAAAACTACTCGTAGTAGTCTGCGATGCTACGCAACATGCTCAAGTGGAAAACACGGTTTTCCAGGTGATCAAGACGTTTGGACGAATTGACATCCTGATCAACAATGCCGGTATGAATATCAAGGAACGCTACATTCGCAATCTCTCACTGGAAGGCTGGCAACAGACGATTCAGGGGAACCTGGATTCGGCATTTCTGTTCTCCCGAGCCGTGCTTCCTGGCATGCTGCAACATCGCCAGGGGCACATCATCAATATCTCATCTGTCTCGGGCAAACGGGCAAACAAGCTGGGAGGCACAGCCTACGCAGCAGCCAAATTTGGCATGACCGCGCTCAGCCATGCTATTGGCCTGGAAGAAGCGGAGAATGGCATTCGCACGACAGCCATCTGCCCCGGTGAAGTTGATACGCCAATCCTTGAGCAACGGCCCAACCCGGTGAGTGACGAACGACGTGCTATCATTCTGAAGCCTGAAGATGTTGCCGAGGCGGTGCTGTATGTTGCCAACCTCAGGCCGGGTGTCTCGGTGCCGGAGATGATCATCACTCCGACAGTACAACCCTATGCGTAATTCTCTTGCGGATTATCTATTGATGAAACAACTCTACCAGTCCCTCGTCCTTGGCTTCATTTGCTACTTCAGCACCGGCTGTTTTGTTGCACCAGGACAGACCCTGCTCACTGTACAGATCGAGCAGGATGGAACCAGCATTCTGGAATCATTATGGGGCGTATCGGACAGCCTGACGAAGCCGGAAGCCTGGAAGACTCTCGTAAACGCCACACTCGAACCAGTCAATGGCTGGCAACCCGCTGCACCCGGTGGGGACAACGCTATCGTAAAGGGACAGGTCACGATTCAGTTGAACCATACTGCAAATCCCTACATCATTCTGAAAACCGAGGAGCTGAAACTGGTGAAAGACAAGACAGGCAAATGGAAGTTATCGAAGGAGACCATTGATAAGCTGGCACAGGATGTGAAATAGCCTATAGGCTCTCAAATAGACCTAACTGCCTGTTCTTACGCACTTGATTCCAAGGCCAGACTTGCCCATTCATGGCAACGTATACGCCATGACATGCACATTGAGCAGCAGCCAGGGCAAAACCCAGGTTGAATAAAGAATCCGATTCAGTGATGGCGTAAGGCACCATGGCGCCTGTCATGATGATGGTCTTGGCCAGTTGAGCCTCTCCCAGAAGCTTGGCTGTCTCCACCATCGTATCGGTGCCATGCACCACTACTACTGCTTCTTCCGGCGCATTTTGACACGCTTTAAGGATGCGCTGGCGGTCTTCATCGTTCATGTGCAGGCTGTCTTTGAGCAGGCACACTTCGATAATGATGGGCAGTGTGACGCGAGCCTGCTTCAGAATGGCAGGAAGATGGCTTTCACGAAAAGTCAGTTCACCCCGGATGGCATCGTAATACTTGTCAAAGGTACCGCCGGTGATCAAGATGCGCAAACTCATGTTCAATTTCCAGAATGATATCGCGTATTGTAGTTAAACTGAAACCTGTCTAGAAAGTCTGCATTAGTTGCTTGCAATCTTCCCTGCACTAGCGTATCAACAGTGAATTCATCCCCGGAGTTATTCAACATGTCTTCTGATACTGTGCAATATGTACTGACCGATACCGTGCATGCCGACAAGTGGATGGATAACTGGAGCCTGACTTCACAGCAACTGCCTGGACATCATCCGGTCACACCGTGGAAACTGAGCAAGCGAACGTTGCAGGGCGGCAAACGGCATGGTGTGGACCTGATTGAACTTGATAACGGCGCTTTGCAATTGAGCATCCTGCCTACACGAGGCATGAGCATCTGGCGGGGCCAGTATCAATCGATACGACTGGGCTGGGATGCCCCCATTCATGGGCCGGTGCATCCGCAATGGGTACATCTGGAAGATCGTGGCGGGCTTGGCTGGCTCGATGGTTTTGATGAATGGATTGTCCGGTGCGGTCTGGCATTCAACGGCCCGCCTGGTGATGACCTGGGAAAATTCATCACGCTGCATGGCCGTATTGCCAACACGCCGGCACACTTTGTTGGGGTGAGAGTGCAACAGACTCCGCCTTACACCATTGAAGTTGTAGGAAGAGTACAGGAATCCAGCCTGTTTGGAGACCAACTTCACCTGACGACTATTCTGAGTACCACACCTGGAAGTAACCGTTTTACGATTCAGGATATGGTGGAGAATCGTTCCAGCCGGGAAACGGAAATGCAGATGCTTTATCACTGCAATTTCGGCCCGCCACTCCTGGGTGCAGGCAGCAGATTGAAAGTGCCTGCTGCGAAAATTACGCCTCGCGATGCTGTTGCAGCAGCGCAGATCGAAAACTTCGAATCTTATGCTGGCCCAACAACGGGCCAATCGGAACTTGTCAATTACTATCAACCCAAGGCAGATGAAAAAGGTGAGACACTGGCAGTTCTTCATGCCGCCGACCTGAACAGTGCCTGCGCTGTCCGGTTCAACACCAGAGAACTGCCCTGGTTCATTGCCTGGAAGAACACAGCATCAATACAGGATGGTTATGTTACGGGTCTTGAGCCAGCCACTGGCTTTCCGAATTTCAAAGGAGTCGAACGGAAACACCACCGGCTGGTGAAGCTGGCCGCAGGTGCGAAATGGATTGCGAGCCTGACTTTCGAGTTGGAAAACAACAAGGTAGGCGTTGAGCGATTGCTCAGCGATGTCGCCAGACTGCAGGGAACGGAATTGCCTCAAGTCTGCAGGCAGCCTGATCCTGTTTGGAGTGGCATTGAAGGAAAATAAGAGTACACTAGTTGAGACATATCACCTGGCAGTTTCATACTGGTTATCCTTATGTCCACTTTGATCGACAGGCAGTTGATGAGCCTGTATGTGACCCTGATGTTGAGCGTAGCTTGCCTGGGCTATGCGGAGTTGGGGCAGCAATTGCCTGAAACGGCAGTATTTTACCCGATCATGTTCCTGGCACTGGGTTGTGCCTATTGGGCAGAAGGCAAATTCAGCCTTTCGATCATGGTTTCCAATATCCTCGCGACCGTGGTTCTTCTGGGTAGTTTTATCTGGCTGGTAATCAACGCAGATCGAAATATCGAAAGTCTCGACGATATGGACACCATCAGAACGCTGGTGGCACGCACCGGACCTATTCTCTGCTCGCTGCTGCTGGCAAAACTGTTTCGTCCCAAGACCATCAGCGATCAGTGGCTTTTACAACTGCTCGGTCTGGTGCAGGTGATCCTGGCCAGCGTACTGGCGATGAGCAGCAGGCTCGACCGCGACGCGCCACTGTTCCCTGTGTTGATGCTCATGTACCTGGCCAGTTTGGCCTGGGCGTTTCGGCTTTTTTACATTCGCCAGCAGGTGGAACTGCTTTCACAATCTTCGGTCTCCAACCAGAAGACGGCGCAGGAAGTGCAGTGGTTCTCGCTGCAGCCTCTGGGATGGTTTTTACTGTGCTTCGTGCTGACCGTGATTATTTTCTTCTGCCTACCACGAGGTGGAATTGAAGCCAGCCTGCTGCAGGGTTTGGATGGCAGTGAAACCGGAGCCACCTCCAAAATCGATCTCAATGCAGAAGGAACCGTGGAAACCAGTGATGAAAAGGTGATGCGTGTGTGGGCCCGCAATACCAGTGGCCCGGTCGCATTGCCGGAAGGCATCAGGTTGCGAGGCTCAACACTGTGCGTGTTCAACGACAACACCAAAATCTGGGCTCCTTTTCCTGCCTCCTCGGTCATTCCACAGCAGATACCTTCCACGCCGCCCCAACTCCAACCCGGAATTACCCGGATGGAGTTTGATATTGATGTGGCTCAGGTGCAGGAACTCGGAAAACCACGCCGCTCTCGATTATCCTCGGAATACACCATTCCTCTTTACCTTGCCGATCCACCAGTCACCAACCGCAACATCGCGCGACAATTCAGTATGACTCCCATTGGCAGAATGCCCACGCCAATAAATATCAACCTTTTTGAAGGGTTATTCTGGCTCAGCAGTGGCCAGAAAATTCCCACACTTTCTTTGACACACGACTATACTGGCAAATTAAACGCTACCGAGTGGTTACAAACCATTCGTGATCTTCCAACCGATTACTTTAATTATCTGAAAATCCTCAAGAAAATTCCGGCTCGGGTTGCTGAGACCGGGAAAATAGCCACACTGAGTCTGGACGTTTTGAAGAAAGCCAACCTGACTTCAACTTCGCCCGATCGTGACAAGGCATTGGCACTGGAAAAATTCCTGGCATCACCACCTTATCAGTATTCACTGGATCGAAAGAAACAGGATACGCAGATCGATCCGACGGAAGATTTTCTGTTCAACGTCAAGGAAGGGCATTGTGAGCGTTACGCTTCGGCACTCGTCATCATGTTGAGAACTATCGGCGTTCCTGCCCGTATAGTCATTGGCTACCGCGGAGCGGAGTGGAATGATCTCGGCGGTTTTTATACCATCAGGCAATATCACGCACACGCCTGGGTAGAAGCGCTCGTGGGAGAAGAAAGGCTAGCCGATGGCACTACCCAGCTTCGCTGGCAGGTTCTGGATGCTACCCCATTTTCCACAGCACGACACAACGATGATTCATTCACCACCCCCATCACTTTTGCGAGGTTTCTCTGGGAGTTCTTCATTCTTGATTTTGCCGGGCAGGCACAACGCAACAAGCTGATGTCGCAATTGCAGAACACCCCACTGGGAAAGCTGTATGCCTGGTGGACATCACTTTCCACCCCGCAAACCATTCTGCTATTAGTGGGACTGGTTCTGTGCATGGCTGGCCTGGTCTGGCTACTGCAACGCTGGCGGAGAATCCGGAAACAACGGAAGTTGAACAGACTGAATCACGCAGAGGTCATCATTCCCTTTTATGCCCGATTCCTCAGTTGGGCACAATCGCAGGGATGGACAAAATCTAAACATCAGACTCCATCAGAATTTGCTTCGGTAGTGCAAGCGAAACTGCAGCAGGCCAAAGTTGCCGATTCCATTGCCAGCATTCCTGCTGCACTTGTACCTCCGTATTATGCGGTAAGGTTTGGTGGCCAGTCATTGAACAGCGCTGATTCAAGTTCTCTCAACGACCAGTTGAAAACTCTGCAAACCTGTCTGAAATCCACCTGAGGTTTTCCATCGCATGGCACATCCGCATCTCGTTTCATCGGCAGATACAGGACTGCTGGTCATTGACGTTCAGGAAAAACTGTTCCACATGGTGATCCGGAACGAAGCGGTGGAACGCGATATCCTGTTCATGATCGATGCTGCCCAGGCCGTCAACATTCCCATCCTGGCGACGGAGCAGTATCCCAAGGGGCTTGGTGGAACCATTAGCAGTGTGGCCAGCAAGCTGTCTGGTCCCAAGCCAGACAAGCTCAGTTTCAGTTGCTGTGGCAACCCGGAAGTAGTCCAGTTTTTCAAGAAGGAAGTTCGACCCAAGCTGATTTTGATTGGCATCGAAACACATGTATGCGTTCAGCAAACCGCTCTCGATCTGTTAACTCATGGCTTTGAAGTATTCCTGCCTGTCGACGCCGTTTCGTGCCGATATCCACTGGATCATCACACCGGGTTAAGGCGCATGGAACAGGCAGGTGTGGTTCTGACCACCGTGGAAGCACTGGCTTTTGAATTGGTTGGTGCAGCGGGTACACCGGAATTCAAGACAATCAGTAAGCTTGTGCAGGAACGGATGAAACACCTTGCTGCAAACGCTGTAAATCATTGACCGGCAACGCTCGATAAGCATTTTCACAAAGTGCTACGCCTTGATGCAATACACTGTTTCGCCATGCGAACGAAGGTGGAATGAAGGTTTCCTGAACCAATTTCTTGGCTGCCTGATATCGTTTGTCGTCGGGATCAAGTGCGTAGTGTGATCGAAGTTCTTCCACCAGCGAACGCAGCACACGCACGCCTCCATAGGTACCGAACTCAGCAGCAGCATATCGATAGTTGGCCTGCGGGAAAATGATCTGTTTCATCCAGGGACCTATCGTTCCCCTGGCAAGGTAAGCTGTTGATTGTGAAGTAACTGGTTCCACCATGTCGCGTGGAGCCCAGGCGTTCCACCACTGATAGTCATCATCACCAACTTGGGAATCAATCAACAGGCGTCCCGAGGCCCATTTGCCAAGACCTGTATGGAAATCGAGATGAACGATATTTCGTGCACCGGGCACCACTACTGCAGTTTTCCACTGCAGGTGAGTCAGCGTTTGAGAAGGTGCTTTACCCCCAAAAAAGAGACCTTCGGGAAACTCATACTGACCCACCGGTAGACTGGCTTGCAATGCCGCTTTGCTGTATCGGCTGATCAGCCACCATGCCTCAAGGTAGAAATTGTGATAGATTCTGCGTGGACGATGCGGATTGAAAGTCTGGTAGACATATCGAAACAGTGGATGAGACCCCTGGTACTTCTCACCGGGAAGCAGGAAATTGCGATTTAGATCGATATTATCTTCATTGGCCCGACGAACCCAGGCGTAGCCAAATGGGTTAAGCGCATGGAGGAAAAGAATACCCTGATGGGGGTCCGGTTTCTTTGAAGCCAGTCGATTCAGCAGTTCCAGTTGCACTGCTGAGCCGAACGGCCCCTCAGTGCCGTGCAAACCCGAAGAAACGATCAACCAATTCGCAGCATGCGGATTTCCCCAGCGGGCAACATCGATGTTTAATTCAGTCTGCCTGGGGCCCGGTGCCTGAAGAGGCCAGCTTTCCACATCACAATGAGCATGATGAGCAGCTTCAAGAAATCGTTCGCGAGCCTCCGCATAACCGGAGGGGAATAAGTGCACTTTCAGAGCTGAAGCAGGTTTATGGCGAAGCATGTGCATGACATCAGCCCCAGTATATTTAACTGGAAGAATGAGTCTTGTACCCTCCAGCTTAAACCAAAGAACCCCACAATGCATGAAATCCTGTTGCTTTTTAACTATCTTCCCATCATCATTCCTCGTTACAATCAGCAAGAGAGAAGTTAAGAATAAAGCAGCACCTGAGTGAGTTCGATGCTGCCTTTTGATAATCAGCCCTCGCATGAAATATCTCGTTCGTCATGGTGTGAACCGGTTTCTTGGTGAGTTTGAACCTGTTGATGACGCACTCTATCAGCGTTCTCAACATGTAATCATTCAATCGCAACGTGGAACGGAAACCGGCATCGTGCTGTGTGAAATCGATGATCGCTGCAAGCAGTTCCTGATAGATCCATCTAGCGGAAAAATCCTTCGAACCGTGACAAAAGAAGACCAGCAGAAATGCCTGGAATGCATTTCACTCCAAAAGAAAGAATATGATGTCGGGACTGAGATTATTCAGCAGTTGCAGATACCCATAGATCTGGTTGATGTCGAACACTTGTTGGGAAATGAACGGATTGTATTTTATTTCCTGGTACGACCGCCAGAAAAGCGCGTGGATTTTCGAGATCTGGTCAAAGAACTGGGACGAGCTTTTCACACCAGAATTGAAATGCGACAGATTGGTATTCGGGATGAAGCCAAACTCCTGGCAGATTACGGTGATTGTGGCAAGCCCGTTTGCTGCAATACCCATCTGACTGTCTTGCCTCCCGTTTCCATGCGGATGGCCAAACTGCAGAAATCGACTCTCGACCCGAACAAGATCTCAGGCCGATGTGGCCGACTCAAATGCTGCCTGAGGTATGAATTCGATGTTTATGAAGAACTACAGCAACAATTGCCAACCGTTGGCAGCATGGTAGTAACCAAACAGGGCAAAGCCAGAGTACTGGCATTGGAACTGCTGGCTCGTAAGTTATTAGTCATGTTGGAAGACAACAGGAAAGTCATGATACCAGCAGAAGATGTCTTAACGGTCCTGCAGACAGAACGTGCCCAGCGTCATACTGCTGATGACCAGGTGGATGACGAACGATGAGCGAACCATCACCCCAGCAATTACTGTTGGAACTATGCCGGCGCGATTCACGATATCCCTTTGAAGCATACGAGTATCTCTTTGCAGCGCTGGGTTACGTACAGCAGGAAATGAAGAAGAGTGGCAAGTTCAAAGATGGGCCTTCACACATTACCGGGCAGCAGTTGGCCGAAGGCTGCAGGGATTTCGCCATCCAGGAATTCGGCATGATGGCAGGCACCGTTTTTAAATCATGGAATATCCGCTCTACTGCAGACATTGGTGAAATGGTCTATAACCTGATCGATTGCGAACTGATGTCAAAGACCGATACTGATCGCAAGGAAGATTTTCATGATGTTTACGATATAGATCAGGCCTTTTCACAACGGTACAGCTTTATGCTGGCGTGATCATGGCAGGCCAGGTCACATTCAAGCTGATTAAGACAGGCTGTTCATTTTCCACACCGATTAACGTAACACCCGCATTGGCAAATTTCATGGTCCGGGCAAACTTCATGGGCAAACCCATTATGTCAGCCACGAATACACGGTTAACAATTTGATGCCCGATTACCGCAATCGATTCGCCTGCATGCTGTTTCAGCAGGGAGTGAAACACAGGCCTTACACGTGAAAGCACCTGGTTGAAATTCTCACCCCCAGCATAGCCAAAGGTGTCGGGGTGATTGATAAACAGCTGATAGGCTTCGGGTTCGTTGGCTTTGATATCAGGCCAGGTGCGATTCTCCCAGCGCCCGACGCTGCCTTCGCGAAGATCATCCAGTGGTGTAACGGACAGGGCATGTGGCTGTGCAACAATCGAAGCGGTCTGCATGGCTCGCTTCATCGGACTGGAATAGATCGCCCGCAACGGCACCGATTGCAGCAACTGCTTTGCGCCGAAAGATTGTCTGATACCCAGATCCACGAGCGGTTCATCCACCTCCGATCCCTGAAGTCGGTATGGTGTTTCGAGATTGAGTCGTGTCGCGCCATGGCGAAGAAGAAACAGACAGGTTTTCATGAAGTTTGGCCATCCAGAAGCCATCTAAGAAGGAGATCGCTTTGCCGCAGATCCGGAAGGATGATATCGACCCCTGCCCTGAGCAACTGCTCTTTTCTCCAGGGATTGTATTGGCCAGGCTCGTCATGGTCGTAGGCGATGCCAATAGCCAGTCCTCCGCGATCTTTGGTCAGCCTGGTTTCGACGTAACCATCACCGATATTCAGAAGAGAAGAACCAGGCGCTTTCTGCCTGCTGAGCATGTCGTCGCAGGCTTTTGCTTTGGAAAAGCTGCTGGCATCACTTTCCGGCCCTGCAATACCTTCCGTGAAATAATCCACCAAACCAAGGAGCTCCGATTCACTGTGCAGATCGCGCAAGTCGGTTCCACTGGCCAGTAGCATGGGAATCTGTCTGACTTTCAACTGGTTCAGCATTTCTCTTGAGCCGGGAACCATCCAGGCGTCAGCCTGCCTGGAATTCAGTATCTGCTGTTTGCGCTGGTTCACCGTGGCTAAAAGCCGTTCCAGGTATCGCACCTTGTACTGGCTCGCAGTTGCAGGAGTGCCCTGTCGCAACGCCACTTCATCCACCAACGCCTGCATTTGCATGATCGTTGGCTGACCATTCAGCTTCAAAACCCATTCAGTCACTTTGGCTGTCAGATTATCCAGAGTTTCGGAGGTTCCCTGCAAAGGCAACAGCTCCTCTACCATCATGGGGATCATGACCTGATCCCAGCCTTCGCGCAGCAGTGATAATGTGCCATCGAAATCGATCATGGCGACTTTGATGTTTCGCGAATGTAATTCAGGGTTGATGACTTCCGCTTGCAGTTTTTCCGGCTTGTTACTGACATCCATCAGGCGGGTAATCCTTGTCAAAAGAAACTGGACTTTGATCCTTGAGTCATGATAGTGTTAGAGGATAAGTCGGAGTAAAAAACACGTGTCCGCATCCCTGGCAACTGACAGGTTTTATCTGGTATCATTTGGCATCAATGGAATGATCGGATGCTTTGCATCATCCGAAACAGACAACGATTACGAACGTGGCACGGAAGTCATGATTCAGACCGAACGAGGCAAGGAAAAAGGAGTAATTCTTCGTCAAACTGCCTGGCTGGAGATCGGGTCGCCCACTGTTTCCCTTGGATCTGGCCGCATTCTCAGCCGATACAATTCATGGCATGAAGTGCCTTTCGAAGAGCATCTTTCACGTTTATTTGAAGGGGCAGGGAAGATCATCCAAACATTATTTCTTCCGGTACAGATTGTCGATATTGAACAGATCCTGCATCCGCCAACAATAATCGTTCACATCATTCAGTTCGGTCCTTTTGATGATGTCTCGCTTCGCACCGAGTTGGAACGTCGCTGGAATGTCCCGATTCAATTGATGAATCTGACGAACCAGGAGACACTCCTGGAAACACAAGTCGAAACGTGTGGTAACTCGCAGGGGTGTTCCAGTTGCAGTTCGGGTGGATGTGGCAAGGAAAACTGTGGCAGTGGATTGTGTCACAGCCAGAGTGAATCGCATCAGCATTTTCAGAAGGAATGGCAAAGCTACCTGGCAGAGCGTCGCAGCCAGACAGCTTGGAAGGACGATACTGCCTAAGCAAATAGCTATTCGGCTTCCTTTTCTTCCATCTGCTCTTTAACCGGCATCACAAAGTGAGTGATACTTTTTTCCTTTTTGAGCCGTTCTGCATGTGCTTCGGCTTCGGCTTTGCGTGGATATTCATACTTGGCAACAGCCTGGCTGGAATTGTTGAAAACCGTCCAGACAATCCGCATACGGACATTGGCTTTGGAGGATCGCTTGGTTTTCCTGACTTTGGGAGTCGCTGATTTTTCCTTCACTTTTGCAGTTTTCTTCTTTTTCTTCGTACCGGAGTCATCGTCACCGGCGGCGGTATCCGTATCTTTTTCTTCAAGACGTTCAGCAGCTTCTGCCTGTGCTCGAAGAGCTTTACGGTCCATTACACGCTTGGCCATGTTCTTCTCCGGGTCTAGCTTTCCTGAAATAGGTGCTGCCAATCAAAATGTCAGAGTATTATTACTCAGTAATGCTGCAAGTGGCGAGGTTGATGCATGTCTGAAATCACTCGGAAACCTGTCTTTCTGACATTTCTCTGCGGTGTACTGGTACTGATAGCAGGGGCAGCGACGCGGTTTTATTATTTTTCTGAATATCAGCCGGTTGATGCTCCTGGTTTGCAGGCCTGGCAGGTTCAGGGAAGCACGCCAACCAGCCAATCACCTGATCTGACGGAAACGGATCAATTGGTCAATAACATCAAGCAGCATGGCTATCTCGACGGGTTTATCGCTCGAACACCACTTGGACCAGATAAAGAAGAGGCGACAGCGCATCGAGCACCACTTTTCCCCATGTTTCGTGCTGCAGTGGAATTGGGAGCAGAACAACTCAAGGATTATGTGGAAATCAGCAGTGCTGCTGCATTGAGATGGGTTCATTTACTGCTCGGCAGTTTGACCTGCCTGCTCTATTACATCATCGCGCTGAGGGGTTTTGGACGTAATCATTTCCTGGCTCTGGTTGTTGGTTTTGCTACAGCAGCATACCCCTTTTGGATCATCAACACCGGGGAATTGGAGGATGGCGTCCTGGTAACTTTCCTGTTGGCTTGGGCCTTGAGTCTGGCGATTGGCTTAGGCCAGAAAGGCGGAGTGATTCGTTCAGTACTGTTTGGTCTGGTGCTGGCAGCCCTGGTGTTAACACGTGCCAGCCTGTTGCCGCTGGTTATTGTCTTTCAGTTGTGGTTTTTCTTACGCTGTCGGTATGTATCGCATGGCTGGCTATGTGGCATTCTGACATTGGCGAGTTTTGCTGCAGGTTTAACCCCCTGGCTTTTGCATTGTTATCAGCAATTCAAAACACCAGTTCCGGTGGTTACCAGTGCCTGGCTGCATTTGTGGATTGGCAACAATACTGACAGCAATGGCGGCGAATACCAGTGGAGAATGAAGAACAAACTCGACAAGGACTTGGTCAAAAAGCTCGAGTCCACGCAGCAGGCTGAACGTTATACCATGCTCGCAGAAACTGTATTGCAGAACATGGTCGAGAATCCGGTTGAAACCTTCAAACGCCGGGTACGTGGCGGATTACAGTTTTTCCTGGGTTCGAACAACTTATCAGGAGCAGCTTCATTCTGGCCCGGAAACAAAACTATGACTCCGCCAGAATGGCTCAGACCAGTTATGTTGATTTCCATGATGGGCATGTACGCCCTAGTTGTTCTGGGTTGGCGTTGGTCTTATGGGTGGAAATTTGCTTCTGCACCAGTTTCGCTGGTTATTTACTGGTTGCCTATCCCCTATTTTCTCAGTCATGCCGATGCGATGCATACATCGCGATTACCCATGGATGGTGTACTGATCCTCTTGGCAGTTATCGGATTGGTCGCCTGGATACCCTTCGTTGGTGGTAAACTGTTACGAGGAGAGGAAACAGGGAACGCGTGATCGGTACGAAAGTATGGTAATGTGCATGCAATCCGGTTGTATTTGTCCATAAAACAATTACATTCATGATAGCGTATTCTCACAATCCTTCCGCAATCATGGAAAACTTCACCAGGTACTGATTCGCAGATGTCAGTAGGTCAACTCATACTTGATGGTCGTTACGAGATCGTAAAACTCCTCGGTGAAGGAGGCATGGGTAGGGCATTTCTTGCCAATGATCACAAGTACAAGGCATCTGTAGTAATCAAGGCGATGCATCAGCGCTTTGTGCATGACCTGCGATTCCATGAGTTGTTCACACGGGAAATGGAATTCCTGAGTCAGTTTCAGCATCCCCATGTGGTATCGCTTTTAAAGACTGGTGTTGATCCAGCCATTGGGCCATTTCTGGTTATGGAATTTCTCGATGGTAGACCCTTAGGAGATATTCTGGACGAAACGCCGGTGTTATCCCCCCGGCGGGTTGGCAGGCTGCTGGTTCAATTATGCAAGGCACTGCAGGCTGCCCATAATCGGGGGATAATTCACCGTGATATCAAGCCAAACAACATGATGATTCTGGCACCAGCTACCCCCCAGGAGAAGCTCAAGGTACTCGACTTCGGATTGGCCAAGCTGACGGCGGCACCACATCTGACTTTGGAAGAACTGAAAGGACAGAATCGGGGTTTGAAGGCTGTAGGCACACCTGAGTACATGAACCCGGAGCAGATGCGTGGCAATGAAGTGGATCATCGTGCCGATTTCTATTCTGTTGGTGTGCTACTCTACGAAATGCTGACAGGTCGCAGGCCTTTTGATCATCCAAAAGAACACGAACTGATGCAGATGCATCTGAAATCAGCGCCACCCACCTTCAAGGAAGCAGGACTTCCCGCTGGCGCCTGTAAACCCGAAGTGGAACAGGTGGTGATGGCCTGCCTGAGCAAGTACCCCATGGATCGACCGCGGGATGCACGTGAACTGGCTGTCCGGTTCATGGATGCACTCGGGGAAAAAATCAAAACGGATGGTTTTGAAGAACCGAAATCCGTAACTTCCCGTTCTTCCACTCCCAGTGCTCTGGAAATCGCATTGCATAATGCGAAGGACTGTGCTCAACTGGAAGCGTGGATGCCTGAATCGATAGCTGTCTTGAAACTTCGCAGTTTCCTGCTTGAATTTCATGGAGAAGTGGTAGAAAGTATTCCCGGCCTGGTCCGCAGCAAGTTGTGGATTGGAGGGCCACCTGCCCCACCTCCACAACCTACTCTTTTCATGAAATTGAAGCTGGCCAAGCCACCGGAAGTACCACCGCCTCCGCCACGGGCTGAACTCGATCTCTTCATGCAGAAACAGGATAACAATGGCAATCGTCTGAATATCACCGTTTCATTGCGCAAGCCCGAAGATTGCCCTACCTGGTTGCATACCAAGTGGAAATCGTACTACGACTCAGTGGTGAACGGACTTTGCTCACATCTGATGGCTACCAAAGTGACGTGATTGACATTCCACGTGAAATTCTGCCGGTGATTGATCTGAAGAATGGCCAGGTTGTCCACGCGTTTGCAGGCCAGAGAGATTTGTATCAACCACTTATCAGCTGCTGGTCGCCGCAAGCTCATCATCCCATCGCACTGACCGAAGCACTCTTCACTCATCTGGGGCTGCGTGAATACTACGTTGCTGATCTGGATGCAATCGAACGACGAACCAGTCAGCATGGGGAAATTTTCGAGCAACTAATAGAGCGAGGCTTTTCACTCTGGCTGGATGCTGGGGTTACGAATATTGATGAAGTGGAGTTGTACTTCAAGATCGGCATCCACAAGATCATCATTTCGAGTGAGTGCCTGTTAGAGTTGAGTCTGTTGCAGGTTGCAGTTCATCAGTTCGGGACTGAACGCATTATTTTTTCGTTGGACTTGAAGCATGGTCAACTGCAAGGGTTAAATGCATTGGTAAACCGCGAGCCTGAAAATATCCTCCAACAGGCCATGCAATGGGGAGTAGATCGCTTCATACTTCTGGATGTAGCGAACGTGGGCACCGCCCAGGGGCCGTCTTTACTGGATTGGTGCAGAAAACTGAAAAGTATGAAGCCTGACTGCAAGCTCATTACCGGCGGAGGTGTTCGCCATCGTGCTGATATCAACCTCCTACTGGATGCAGGAGCAGACAGAGTGCTGATTTCCACCTGGCTGCATACCAACACCCAGTCCTGACCAGGTTTCTTCACCACGATTTGCTGTTCACCCATTGCGTCGCATGATCGGTTGCCTGGTTCATGCGACGTTTGAGTTCCTGGGCATATTCCTGCATGGCATCGCGGGAAAGATGGGCAGGAACCACCAGAGGTTCACCGGCTATTCCTGCAGCCCGGCTAAACGGATATGGGACACCAAATCGATCCCAGCTCCTGGCATACCAGGCATGGTGATAGCTGACGCCGATGGGTACGATGGGAAAACCCGTTCTGGATGCCAGGAAAATAGAACCTAACTGTACTTCACGGCGTGGGCCACGTGGTCCATCAGGCGTAATCGCCAGGTGGCCACGATGAGCAGCTTCGAGCATTTTCAAGAGCGCCACCACACCGCTGCGGGCTGTTGAACCGCGAACGGTTTTCATTCCCAGTCGCTGAACTACACCTGCTATCAATTCACCATCGGCATGCTGACTGATCAGGACTGCCACATTGGAATGATGACCATACCGGCCTGCCATGTAGAGGATGGCTTCATGCCAGAAGGCATAGATGTATCGATGTTGAATGCGCGGATGATCGGGACGCAGTTCAGGAGTAGTAAGATATTCGCGCGTGCGCACCGTACTCATCAAACTACGCACGGTGGCAGCGATAGTAAGACTGCCGAATTTGAGCATGCCTGGATGACGGAGCTTCATGCTTTCCCTTTCCACCGCTTCTCCCCCTCCCGTATGGGAGAGGGGAGAAGGTGGTTACTGCCAGGAGTCGAGAAGAAACTGACCTGGCAGCGTTGGCCACTCCCTTGGCCACCACTTTCGAGCATGTTCCGCATTGTCACCTGTGCGAATGCTACGCGATGGCCCCTGCTCTGCCAAGAAGATTCTTTTATTTCATGGATCAACGTTCACCAGGATTTTTAACGGTTCCGTCTGCCCTCGAAGAAACAGACTCACCTTCGCATCGGCTGGCACTTCCTGGGAAGCATCCAGTTTGATCTGCAGAGTTACCGAAGCTGCAGCCTGGGCTGTCATATTCACGATCAATCCAGGGCTGGCTTCGTATCGTTCAATGTCTACTCCTTGACCATGCTGATCACGTACCGTTACCGATCGGCTGGCAGCTACCGACCTCGATAAAGAAACCAGATAGGGCGAGACAACATATCGTGATTTCGCCTTCTTGACGACGCTGATAGGTATGCGCAATACAGGATACTCAGCGTCATCGGTATAGATGATTACTTCATGATCATGCCTGCCCGTCGGTATGTCTTCCCGAACATTCACTTGCAGTGCATACTGTGGCTGAGGCTGTTTTGCGATTGGCTCAATCCAGCTGACATCCAGATACGGTGAAGTACGTTCCAGCTTCACAGGGCGAAAAGTCTTGGCCCGTTTGTCCAGAATGGTGATGGTTTGAGGCCGGGGCTTCTCGCCGTAACTGGTAATGGACGTTGGAGTCACAATCAATTCCTGAATAACTCGCGCAGTGATGACGAAAGGCTGCTCTTTGATTTGACCATTTTCAGGAAACCGAAGTTTCAATCCAAACGTGGTGGGGCCTTCGCTGGCCGACAGCGAATTGATTTCAAGTTTCAGAATGCCCGTTGCCCCGGGTGACAAGGTTGAAGGTTCAAGCACCGGTCGAACACAGCCGCAACTGGCCTTGATTTCCTGAACGGAAATGGGTTCAGCAGAACTGTTCGTCACCTTGATCTGATGTGAAAACACCTGGCCTGTCTTGATATCACCCAGATCAAGATAGGCAGGCGTAAACTGGAGTTGACCCTGCGCTGGGCAATAAAGCAACAATCCCAAGATGTTTGCCAGCACGAATTTATGCATGATCATAATCCTCCGATCAACTGAGGTATAAATCGAAATTCAATTTCTGGCAACACCAGCATTCAGGCCACCCATTCACATGAACGCCGTCAATTTTTGCCATAGAATAACCAGCGACAGTTCTTTTCCAGCGATGAGAATGCAATGCAATCTTTCTTCGATCAAGTACTTGAGTTGATTCGTCGTACTTCAACAGTGTTGCCTCAGGATGTTACCAGTGTTGTTGCGGTGAAGCAGGCACGAGAAACGGCGGGTTCCAAAGCCGATCTGGCATTGCGTCTGGTGTTGCAGAATATCGGCTTGGCTAAAGAGTTGTCGGCTCCGCTCTGTCAGGATACTGGCACCATTACGTTCTATATCAAGACACCCGTCGGTTTTGATCAACTGGCGCTGGAAGAAACCTGTTGCGAAGCAGTGCTGCAGGCAACTAAAAAAGGATACTTGCGGCAGAACAGTGTTGATTCCATCAGTGGCCGAAATTCAGGCACCAACCTGGGACCAGGCAGCCCGGTATTTCACTGGCATCAGCATCGACAGGATAACGTCGAGATCAAACTGATTCTCAAAGGTGGCGGTTGCGAAAATATGTCTGCTCAATATTCACTGCCTACCACTATCAACGGCAAGCGTTTTGATCGCGACCTGGAAGGGGTTCGCGGTGTCGTACTCGATGCTATCTGGCAGGCTCAGGGTAAAGGCTGTGGCCCAGGGTTTATTGGTGTATGTATCGGAGGCGATCGTGCAGTTGGCTTCGAAGCAGCCAAGGAACAATTATTGCGACCGGTGGAAGATATCAATCCACTCGCTGAACTGGCCACGCTCGAAGCCCGACTGTTGGAAGAAGCTAACAAACTGGATATTGGTCCGATGGGCTTTGGAGGCAAACTCACGGTCGGCGGCGTGAAAGTCTGTGCCCGCAATCGCCTGCCTGCCAGCTTCTTTGTTACCGTAGCTTACATGTGCTGGGCATATCGCCGCCGCGGTGTAGTGCTGAATACGGCCGGCGAAGTCGTCGAATGGCTATACCAGGCGGATGGTGAGTTTTCCACTCCACCTGTCCCGCTCGTGAAAGAACAAACCAATACCAGTATTGAACTTCATGTAAAGAACAGAAAGCCTCTTGATCTGGGAGGCGCCCAGGCTGTATCGCTCACAACACCTCTCAGCGAAAGCGACGTACGTAAGTTGAAAGCCGGTGATGTGGTTCTGCTGTCAGGTACGGTTTACACCGGACGTGATGAGGTGCACAAGTATCTTTACAAAGGTGGTGATCTGCCTATCCTCAAGAACGGCGTGATCTACCACTGTGGCCCGGTGGTACTGGAAGAGAATGGCAAATATCGAGTGATGGCGGCTGGCCCTACGACTTCCATTCGCGAAGAGCCTTACCAGGCCGATGTCATTGCCAAATACGGCATCAAGGCCGTCATCGGCAAAGGTGGCATGGGACAAAAGACGCTGGATGCGTGCAAACAGCATGGCTGTGTCTATCTGCATGCCATCGGCGGTGCAGCCCAGGTGTATGCCCAGTGTGTTACCGATGTGACGGGTGTTGATCTCAAGGAAAAGTTTGGCAGCCCGGAAGCAGTCTGGCATCTCGTGATAAAAGATCTGCCTGCGGTGGTCACGATGGACAGTCACGGACGGTCGCTGCATGCTGAGGTGGCAGAAGCCAGCAAAAAAGAGTTGGCTGCGGTTCTCTAAGATCTCGTTCGAATGAAGTTTCTTGATTCAGTCAATGATGCCATGCTACCATAGGCACGTGCAAATCTTTTACTTTATGCAAAATTCCTGGACCGATTGATCACATCCCAGGCAGTATTGATTGAGAGGTATTTACCATGCAAACCCTCTGGAAGGTGTTTCAGCAGAAGCCTGTAGTGCAAGGCGATGCTCAGTTGCTGCATGCTTTTGTTCGCCATAAAAGCGAAGAAGCATTCAGCAGTCTGGTGCAGCGTCACGGGGGCATGGTGCTGGGTGTTTGTCAGCGGATTCTGGGACATACCCAGGATGCGGAAGACGCTTTTCAGGCGACGTTTCTGGTGCTGGCCCGGAAAGCTGGTAGCCTGCATGGCAACAGTACGCTGGGGCCCTGGCTATATGGAGTTGCCAGGCGGGTTGCGATGAAAGCACGTTCCAAGCGACCGCACCAGACTTCACTGAATGAACTGGATTGCTTCCATGAAGTCGAGGAGGCTTCTGACATGGCCACTTCGAAAGAGTGGTCGGAACTCCGGCCTATCATCGATGATGAAATTGCCCGTCTTCCCGGGCATTATCAGGAAGTGGTGATCCTGTGTCAGATCAATGGTCTGACCAAACAGGAAGCTGCCAGACAACTGGGTTGTCCGGAAGGAACGGTCAGCAGCCGACTCATGCGTGCCAGGGAACTGTTACAGACCCGACTGACCCGACGCGGCATTGCTCTCACTTCACTGGGCATGCTTGATTTGACTCTGCTGGCCAGCCCTGTGACGGCACAACTGGTGCAGCGGACGGTCAGCACTGCCATGCAGGTTGCATTGGGTGCCTCTCTTACTGCTGGTATTTCCACTTCCGTTCTCACACTTGCTCAAGGAGCAACACAAGCCATGTTCATGACTAAGCTCAAGTTGGCAGCGCTCGGATTGACGGTCATTGGTGGGTTATCGCTGGGAACCACTTACGTTGCTGGTGGATGGGGACAAGATAAACCCGGCAAAGGGAATAGCACCTCTGCCATCAAACCTGCTTTACCACTGCCAGGGAGTTCAACAGGCAAAAGCAATTCCGAACCTGCTGGCAATCTGCCTGATACCGCATTAACACATGCCAAACTCAACAAGATCGACCCCATCGTATCTAACATGTTCAGTGAAAACCCTTCTCTGGCTGAGGGTCTGGCCAGTATGGAAAGACAAGCTGGAATTCAGTGCATCGTTGATTCCAGTGCCTTCAGAAAGATCTTTGTTGATTTCGACCAGAAGCTGTTACGCGAACAACAGGTTTCACTGCCTCGCATGCCGAATCAATCGGTATCAACAGTATTGCATGCTCTGCTCGACAACCTGCAATATCAGCAACAATCCTTGCCGTGCACTTACATGATCAGGCAAGGCACGCTGGTCATTGTTCCTAAATCGTTCATCGCCGAGGCTGCGAACGAAATTGAAGTGGCATTCAATACCAGGAATGAAGACATCGACCTGGCACAGGCTCTGGAGCGATTGTCGGATGAGAGCGGCGTCTCGATTATTCTCGATCCACGATCCAAGCCGACTGCGACGGATTGCAAAGTGAATACCACGTTTCGCAATATCAAGCTGATCAACGCGGTGAAACTGCTGGCCAACATGGCTGATCTGACCGTGATCAACATCGATGGGGCGTTGTATGTTTCCACGTCTGAAAACAGCAGAAAAGTGCAGGAAGAGGTCAATCGCGACCTGCCCAAACAATAACGTTCCAAAAAACGCGAAACCTTGCAACCACTCCTGGTGTTGATTGAACTGTCAGACAATATCCAGGAGTATGTCGCATGAGCCGCAAGATAATACTGAGTATGCTGGCAGTGCTCTGGCTGGGCTGCCAGTTCAGCTTTGCTGCAGATGATCAGGATAAGAAAGTCCGCAAGAAGCCTGATCCCGAAGCGGCATTCAAGAAATTGGATGCCAACTCGGACGGCAAATTGAGCCGTGAAGAGTTCGATAAGCTGCGCGACAATCTGCCTGAGAAGATCAAGGAACGTGCCCAAGGTAAAGGCAACGGCCAATTCAGTGGCAAGATGTTTGATCTGCTGGATGCCAACAAGGATGGGTTTATCAGCCTGGAGGAATTCAAGAAAGCGCGTGAGCGTATTGCAGACCGTGTTAAAAAAGGCAAAGGCGACAAGTAACCTGAACTGCTGATCAAGAGACAACAGGTTATCGATAATCCGTAGCCTGTTTTTCATTTCATTCGCATACTGATTTCCTTGGATCGTCAACACGTGCTGTCAGCAAGTGGACTTTGACTACCATTTCTATCCAGGCAACTGAATCGTAAATTTGGTACCTTTGCCTGGTTCGCTTTGCACCGAAATAGTACCCTGGTGGGCTTCCACTATTTTTTTGACGGTAGGCAGCCCTAAACCAGTGCCCCCCGCGCGCAAGGAATAAAAAGGCTTGAAAATATTCTGCCGAACTTCGGGTGTCATACCGCTGCCTGAATCTATCACATGAATCACGAGACAGGGTGGATTCATTGACTTATCCATTTCTGTCTGAATGGTTAAGGTACCACCCTGAGGCATGGCTTGCACTGCGTTGAGCATCAGGTTCAGGAGTCCCTGCTTGAAAGGCTCCACATCGAGTTCGATGGCAGGCAGATCAGCCTGCAGAAAGGTCTTTATTTCAACATTGGCTTTGCGTGCCGACGGGCCATAGAAATCGACGAGGTCGTCGATGAGATCGTTGATACGTGTAGGGCTTTTGCTCAATTCCTTCTGCTGGATAAATCGGAGGAAATCATTGGAGAGTTCAGCAAGCCGATCTGTTTCGTGTTTGAGTTTGACAACGCGCTGATGGGATCGTCGTTCGCGGGGCGTTTCCGGGTCGTGCAGGTCTTCTTCGAGCAACTGGAGATTTAACCCCAGCGTACTGATGTGATTCTTGATGTCATGGATCAGCCTGCCGGTGAGTTGAGCCAATTCAGCGTAGGCATCTTGGGGAGAATCAGTTTGTGCCATGTTGGTTATCCATGACCTTGACCCGGCTTCCAGAGCACATCACCTTCGCCATTCTGGTTCAGTGACCGTGCCAGGACAAACAGATAATCGGAAAGTCGATTCAAATAGATGATAACCTGCTGATTGATATTGTCACGTTGAGAGAGCGTAACCACTTCCCGTTCAGCACGACGGCAAACCGTACGAGCCAGATGTGCCCACGCCGCTGAGGTGCTGCCACCGGGCAGGACAAAGCTGGTAAGCGGTTTGAGCGTTGCATTGAGCCTGTCAATGCCTTGCTCCAGTCGAGTAACTTGTTGTGCGGTTACTCTCAGTTTCTGCCCTGCTTTTTCCTGTTCAGATGCTGGCAGACATAGATCAGCGCCTACATCGAACAGATCATTCTGGACCAGTTGGATGAAAGACCATTCCCTGATTCCCTGGTGATATGCGAGCAACAGACCCAGCATGGAATTCAGTTCATCGATAGTTCCATATGCAGCAACCCGAATATCGTCTTTTGATACTCGCGTAGCATCACCTAGTGCCGTTGTGCCATCATCACCTGTTTTGGTGTAGATTCGAGACAGGTAGACCATATTCAATCCATGAAAAGAATTAATGGTTAATCTAATTCAGCCAGGGTAAATCTTCCAGTGCATCGGCCAGCAACTTAACAGAACAGGGATACCCGAAGGTATCCCTGTATCATTTGGATTAAAGTTGCTGATTATCTGCTGACTTCGATGTCCAAGTCAGCTTGTTTATTCTTGCTGACTTGCCGACGGTAGTAGAGCATCCCACCGCAGGTAATGCATAATCCAATCAGAGCCAGGCTTGCAGGTTCGGGAATACTGATGGCATTCAGCGAAAAGTTATCGAAATAAACATCACCTGTGGTAATACCAGCAAAAGAATTGAAATAAGCAGCATATCCATATTCGCGTAATCGATCGAAGGGTCCGTTGGCAATGTCACTGTCTCTGAAGGGTACATTGGTCAATGCTTGTCCTGGACCAAAGCCGATCAGTGTGTTGTTTAGAAATACCCGAAAAGACTGTGATGAGAAATCCATCTGAACGCGAATATCGACCCATGTCTGATTCGCGACTAATCCTGGTGCACTGGAAAGCGTACTGTTGGGAAAAGCATTAAGTGAAGTAACCTGGATGGTTCCTGTCGGATCAACAGCAACCTGGGTAATCATTCTCTGCAGACCACCTGAACGCAGTCCTTCGAAATACATTCCTTTTAGGGGAATGTCCGTGGTCAAAACAGCATCATTACGATAAAGGCCTGTCTGTGCAACCACAATTGGTGTGCCACTTGCTACCGGGTTAAAGACATTGCCCGGAAATTGTGGAGTATCGGGATATCGCCAGTAGAGAGTACCGCCGCCTAAACTAGGATCATCGAAGAGTCGTTCACCTATTACGTGGAATGCCTGCGATCCACTTTGTACGATAGTATTCTGCACCAACCCTGCAGCTGGAAAACCAATAAACTGATTTAAGTCAGAAGTAGACCAACCATTCTGAGATCCGGTTCCCTGTCCACCTGGAGTTCCTGGTGGAGCATTATATCCAGCCAAAGTTGCTCCACCGCCATTGAAAGTTGGAAACTCAAAACCACCGGAATCGTAAAGCAAAATCGACTGAGCCGAGGCTGCACCACTCACCAATACCACCGTCATCACCGTCAGCAGCATTCTTCCCTTGCTGGTAATCGAACTCATGTTGTTAACTCCATTGGGCATTGGGCAGGCATTCTCTGTATTGCAATTCATCAAATCTAGTCTAAAACTCTTGCTGATACAAAAGAAATGAGGACATAACAGACATTTTCCATCAACATTTTGCTACGCATCGTCTAATGAACGGTTTAAGCAAAAGAATACAGTTGTGACAGCTTTTCTCAATTCTCCCAATCGGGTACACTGAAACAGGTGTGAGGTGTAAGGGGTCAGATGATGATCATGGCATATCTCCCTTGTCCACACAATCCTTGAATTCAATTGAACCTGTGGTAATGTAATGCATCCCACCTGGCAACGATTGCAACTTCAGACACGGCGGCAGTTTCTCACGCAAGGCGCGTTCAGCCTGGGTGGAGTGGCTCTGTCATCAATGTTACTGCCCAAGGCAGGTGCTGTTGATCAAACCTCGGCCCTGGCGCCCAAAAAGCCCATGCATGCTGCCAAGGCGAAGAATGTCATTTATCTGCATATGTCGGGAGCGCCACCTCAGCATGATCTGTTCGATTACAAACCCAAGCTCAAAGAACTGCATCTGAAACCATGCCCAGAGTCATTATTGAAAGGGCAGCGTTTTGCCTTCATCAAAGGAACTCCTCTGCTGCTCGGTTCGCCTTATGAATTCAAGCGATGTGGCAATGCAGAAGCCTGGATCAGTCAACTCCTGCCACACTTCCAGAAAGTGGCAGGTGAAGTCTCCTTCCTCAAAGGCATGCACACCGATCAGTTCAATCATGCGCCTGCCGAACTATTGCTGTTTACCGGGTCACCGAGAAACGGAGGCGCAGCGATGGGTTCATGGATCACCTATGGACTGGGAAGCGAGAACCAGAACCTGCCCGGTTTCGTCGTTCTCATCAGTGGAGGCACTGACCCCACCGGGGGCAAGGCACTCTGGTCCACCGGTTTCCTGCCATCGGTATTTCAGGGCGTGCAATGCCGAACTTCGGGTGAACCCATCCTGTATGCCAATAATCCACCCGGCATGGATCGCGATTCTCGTCGCAGCAGTCTCGATGCACTTAAAGCTCTGAATCAACTCGAGCATCAGCAGTTTGGCGATCCGGAAACCTTGACGCGCATTAGCCAGTATGAGTTGGCATTTCGCATGCAGATGACCGTGCCGGAGGTTATGGACATCAGCAAGGAACCAGCCAAGGTTCAGGAGCAATATAACGCCAAGCCGGGTGCCAACAGTTTTGCCAACAACTGCCTGCTGGCCAGACGCCTGGTGGAGCGTGGCGTACGCTATGTTCAACTCTTTGATTGGGGCTGGGATTGCCACGGAACCAGCAAGGGCGATGACATTATTGAACATCTGCCTCGCAAGTGCAAGGAGATTGATCAACCCATCGCAACGCTCTTGACCGATTTGAAACAGCGTGGGCTGCTGGATGAAACACTGGTTGTCTGGGGGGGCGAGTTTGGTCGTACGAGCATGAACGAAGCTCGGGGTGGCTCAACATTCCTCGGGCGGGATCATCATCCGCATTGCTTCACCATCTGGCTGGCCGGTGCAGGCATTCAGAAAGGTATCGTGCACGGACAGACCGATGAACTGGGCTATTTCATCACTGAAGGAAAGACCAGTGTGCACGATCTGCAAGCTACTATGCTGCAGCTCTTGGGCCTGGATCCATGGAAGTTCCGCTATCCTTACCAAGGGCTGGAACAACGGCTGATTGGCGTGGAAGGCGGCGTGGAACTGATCAAGGAAGTGATGAGCTAGACCAGCCAGCCACCCGTAATCGGCAATACCTGCCCGGTGATGTAACTGGATTCCTCAGCAGACAGGAAAAGCACGGCATTGGCAATGTCGCTTGGCTGGCCGATTCTGCCGACAGGAATCTGCTTTTCGTATTCAGCCAGCATTTCGGGTTTGATGGTAGCCACCATCTGGGTTTGTACCACACCAGGGGCAATCGCATTAACGGTGATCTTGCGTTTCGCCAATTCCTTGGCCAGCACTTTCGTCATGGCGATGACACCAGCCTTGGCTGAGGAATAATTCACCTGTCCATGGATACCAATGAGCCCTGCGACGGAAGAGATGTTAACAATCCTGCCACCTTCGCGAAGAATTTCGGAAGCGTGCTTGTTGCAGTTAAACACCCCTGTAAGGTTGGTGTTGATGACTGCCTGCCAATCGTCACTGGTCATTTTCTTGATGGTTCGATCACGAATAATACCTGCATTGTTGACCAGGATATCCAGTCCACCACACTGCGACTGGACCTGTTTCATCAGTTCAGCCACTGAATCAAACTGGCTGACATCCGCAGCCAGCACATGTACTTCGCTGGCGCCAAGCGATTTGCATTTCTCGGCGGTTGCCTTGGCATCGATGGCGTTCTGCCCCTCGGTATCTGCAAAATAATTCACGATGCATGTTGCTTTGGCCTGGGCAAAAGCTTCGATGATGCTCGCTCCAATGCCACGTGAGCTTCCAGTTACCAGAACCACTTTGCCGGTGTAGTCGTATCGAATATTCATGATGCAATTAGGGTAAGTGAAATGAAATGACCTGACGATTTCTCGTCAGGTCATCATATTAACTAAGAGCATCTAACAAAAAGAACATTAGAGGAAATAGCCGCAGATGACGATGCACCCGAGTAGCATGAACGCTTCGTGGATGTCATCGCGTCGTTCATAGCGAACCCGTAAGCGTCGAAATTGATGTAGCCAACTGATG
>JAEUIE010000047.1 GCA_016795155.1 Planctomycetia bacterium
CGTCAGAATCACATTCTTCGATTGGGCTTCCTTCTTGTAGGTCGATACAAGAAGGCTGACTGCATTCTCAATGAGCCTGGCACAGGCAGAAATCCTTAGCTTCATCATTAAGCCTCGGCATTGAAATTTTGCACAACGTAACCGCATGAAATCCATGCGTCAAACATTTAATACCCTCTTCACGAAGAATTTAGGTTCGCTAAGGGACAGATAGCATGATTCATCGGGAGTTGATTTACAGTCCAATGTGTCGATCATTTGCTTTTTGGTAGAGGCATTCAATCAGGAATGCTATGATCCCGAATCGGTTTCTGATGATTTGAGAACAGACGCATGATTTATTTTGCAGTGAAGAAACAATCCGGAAAACTCTCTTATCACAGCCTCTTGCTCAATAGCAACTTGCGGAAGCTGCTGGACCTTTCCAGCTTTCTCCAGCCTGCACCGGATCATCAGGCATTCGCTGATAATGAATCAGAGCCAACAACCCGAAAATCCAAAGCTCTGCTGATCGATTCGTATTATGCCCTTTCGCAGAATACCCTGGCAGCTGATGCATGGAAACTGGAATACACTTGTCTCGACATCATTTCGCTGGGGAACTATCAGGAATTTACTACAGCACTGAAGAGTTATATTTACACGGTTTGTGATGCAGTTGGGGTTGATAATCTGGCACTGAGCATTCATGCAGGATCATCTGGATCGATTCCAGTAATCCATGTTTCCAATGAGAGATTGCTCCAGTATTGGGAGCCGAATCATGATTGCCTGACATATGAGTCTGTGAATGATCTTTCAAACAGAGTAACCAATGCAGGAGTTGAACTGCAAAAGCTGGCGAGCAATGCAGCCTTGAAGGCATCGTCGCTTGCTGTGGAGCACGAGATTGCTCCCTGTTATAACCTGTCTGCTTTCGACGGCGAACTTTCGCGCTCCGATCAGCTGAGGATTCGAGCCTGGTACTGCCAATCACAAGAAACATTCTCTGACAACACTTTAGTAAAGGAACTCCAGGAATACCTCTCTCAATCACCGTTTGATCCTGTCATGTCGAATCTGTTTGCGATCACATTGCTGCGATCCAAGATTGACACCGGCATAGCGGAATCAGACTGGAAAGAAGCGATTGTCACTTGGAAGACTCTGCTGGCGCAGAATCCATCTCGAATAGTCGCTAGTGCCAATCTGGCTCAAGCCTATGGGTTTTCGGGTAAACCGGAATTAGCTCTTCACCAGGCAAGGCACACACTGCAATTACTCGGATCAAGCGACCCGCAATTGCTTGCAGATTCCCTGAACAGCGATTGCCCCTTCCCTTATGGATATGATGAATTCCGATACTACTGGGAACGATCTGCTAAGGAAGAGGCTCTACCTTCCAAGATACAATTGCTGACGGTGCGACTGCATACATTGATAGCGCGTCTGACTGGGAATGTTGCGTCCGCATACGAGGCGGTGCATGCAGACCCCGCATTTGGTCAGTCCAAACTCATGCTTGCTGAACTCCTGTCAAGGAATGGCCTCCACCAGGATGCAACCAAATACCTGGAGCAGGTTGTAAGACTGTTGCCTTTGCATGCTGAGGCATCTCGAATCTATTACCGAAATCTGATTATCACGAGGCAGCATCAACGGGCTTTGGAATGGATCAAGACTCGAAAAAGGATTGCGAACTGCTCGTCATCGCAGCATTCCAATGAAGCCTGGCTTGACGCTTCCCCACCGGAATTTGAAACGCTATCGTCGATCATCATCCCCTGCTTTAACGAGCTGCTTTACACCAGGCAGTGTGTCGAGAGTGTGATACTGCATACCACGGGAAAATACGAACTGATCCTCGTTGACAATGGATCAACGGATGGGACACATGAGTACTTTCAGGAGATAGAACAGCGTCTTCCGAATGCCAGAGTTTGCATCATTCGCAATGAACAGAATCTGGGCTTCCCCAAGGCATGTAATCAGGGATTGGCACAAGCGAAGGGTCAGGGAATTGTCTTCCTGAATAACGACACGGTGGTGACGCCGAACTGGCTGCAGGGGTTGTGGTCAGCCATCTATATTGACTGGCCCCATGTGGCATTGGCTGGGCCGGTTTCTAATTATGCGACCGATCAGCAACTGGTGGCTGGGGAGTACGATGATTTGAATGCTCTGCCTGAATTTGCGATGCGGCGGAGTCGGGAGTATCGAGGCAAGTATCTCGAAGTAAAGCGACTGACGGGCTTTTGCTTATTAGCCCGGCGTGATGTGCTGGAAGAGATCGGTGGTTTTGATGAACGATACGGTTTGGGCTTCTTTGATGATGACGATTTGTGCCTGCGTGTGAATAATGCAGGCAAGAAGGCAGTTCTGGCTCAGGAAGTTTACATCCATCACTACGGCAGCCGCACCATGCGGCAGGTGACTACCGATGTGACGCAACTGCTGCGTGGCAATCTGGAGATATTCAAAGACAAGTGGGGAAAAGAGGCAGGTGCAGGCTACCGTTTCCCGCAGGGTGCCCATGGTCAAGCTGCTACCCCCAAGAGAATGCGGGTCAGTTTGACCATGATTGTCAAGAACGAAGAGCAGAACCTGGGACGCTGTCTGGCGAGTGTTGCAGACTTGATGGATGAGATCGTGATTGCTGATACGGGTTCGGTGGATCGCACGCGCGAGATTGCTCGTCAATATGGCGCTAAGGTGGTCGAGTTCCCCTGGTGCGATCACTTTGGCGCTGCCCGCAATGCATCCCTGAAAGAGGTTACTGGCGATTGGTGCATCTGGCTGGATGCGGATGACAGCCTGGATCAACCGAACCGGAAGAAAATGTCGGAACTCTTTGCAAAGCTGGGCCAGGAACGCGATGCCTATTCCCTCAAAGTGCGCTCGGCCATGGATGCGCAGCACATGAATGAGCGAGTTCTCGATCAGGTGCGTATCTTCCCACGACACGAGGAAATTCGGTGGGAGTACCGGATCCACGAACAGATTCTTCCTGCAGTACGTCGTCAGGGAGGCAATGTCCGCTGGGCCGATGTCGTCATTGACCATCATGGCTACAGTAATGAGGTAGCTCGCAAAGGAAAACTGGAGCGTAATCTCCGACTGCTGGAGATCGACTACGCTGAGCGGCCCAATGATCCCTATACCCTGTTCAACCTTGGTTGGTCCACACTGGATATGGGGGATCACGAGAAGGCACTATTTTATTTACGAAGGAGTCTGGATTTATCGGCTCCAGACTCTTCGGTGGTACGCAAACTCTACAGTCTTATCTCCCAGGTGGAAAAGCAACAAGGACGCCTGGAGGCAGCACTGGCGACGTGTCAGCGCGGGCTGAAGCAATGTCCGGATGATGTAGAGTTGGCCTTTGAAGAAGCGTTGTTATTGAAGCAGAACCGCGACTTGCAGGGAGCTACACGGGCGATTGAACGGATACTCGCGTTGCCTCAGGGCAAGTATTTTGCCAGCATAGACCCTATTCTTCGGGAGGGCAAATCACGATTATTGCTGGCAGAAATCTACCGGCTTCAAGGTCGCTTGCAAGAGGCGGAAGCGCACTTGGGAGCGGCCATCAAAGTGGTGCCGCAGTTGTTGCCGCTTTGGCTAGAGCTCGCTGAAATAGGCTTCCTTCAAAAACGCTGGCCGCTGGTGGAAGATGCAGCTCGTGGTGCGGAGAAGCATGCTCGTAATCCATTGCATAGCCATTTGTTGCGTGGTCGGCTTGAACTGCAACTGGGCAAGTATCAGGAGGCCATGAATCGATTGATGCCGATTGCCGAAAAGTTCCCCAAGTTATTGGCGGCACAGGTACTGTTGAGTTATGCAGTACTCAAGGCTGGAAATGACATGCCGCTGGCAGAGCGGGTCTTGCAGCGCATTCTGGAACTCGATCCGAATAATGCGGAAGCAAAGCATAATCTCATCGTTCTGAAAAAGAAAACAGGCGATTCAGCCGTGTGATTTCTTCACTAGCTAAACTAAATTTTCCATGAAGGCAGGGATTTTCTGTTTGACGCGAGTACTGAGTGGGATTACGTTGTGCAAAATTTCAATGCCGAGGCTTAATGATGAAGCTAAGGATTTCTGCCTGTGCCAGGCTCATTGAGAATGCAGTCAGCCTTCTTGTATCGACCTACAAGAAGGAAGCCCAATCGAAGAATGTGATTCTGACG
>JAEUIE010000048.1 GCA_016795155.1 Planctomycetia bacterium
CGTGATGGCGATCCTGAGCCGTGAAGGTCAGACTTATGCCAGGATGCAATTCTCGGCAGGTCCCGGTGGCCATTGTCGCTTGCGCTGGCGAGTTGACTGGGAGTCCTGGCCACGTGAGCTTACTAACAACGTGCTGACCGAATTCCGAGATGCCTGGCAACAGGAGTATCGACAAAATGTTTTACCGCAAACCTTACACCATTTTGGAATTCATCCAACCCACACTCAACCAGAACTTCTCAATCCAACTCCCCAGATATCGGATCTGGATACCTGGGATGAATCGTTCTGGACTTCCTTAGGAGATACGCTTAATGAACACATCATTCCCTGATCGGGATATTCGGCAACGCGGCTTGGTTCCTGCTGACAAGTTATCCAGACTCCATTTACTGGTGATCGGCGTCGGGGCGATTGGTCGACAAGTTGCACTGCAACTTGCGACTCTTGGCGTGCAAAGAATGACCCTGGTGGATCACGATCATGTTGCTGAGGAGAACCTGGCTGTCCAGGGGTACAGGCCAGATGATCTGGGACATACCAAGGTCCAGGCCACAAGCACGCTTTGTCTGCAAATCCTACCGTCACTTCAAATGACGATGCTAACTGAACGATTTCGACGCCAACCCGGTTGGTCTGCGGATTCCGACAGGATCCCAGTAATTATGGTGTGTGTAGACAGCATCACGACAAGGAGAATCATTTGGGAAACATTAAAAGGACGTTTCGCACTTCTTGTCGACGGACGCATGCAGGCAGAGGTCATGCGTGTTCTGGCACAGGATGAACGGACGAATCCGCAGCATTATCAGAACTCGCTTTTTAGCGAATCTGAAGCTCAGAGCGGCCCCTGCACTGCTCGCTCGACTATCTACACCGCTTCAATCGCCGCTGGCTTGATGATCGCCCAGTTGGTTCGATGGCTTCGGCAAGTACCCTTGATCCCCGATCAAACTCTTAACCTGTTGAGTGGTGAACTGATCATTAACGAGTAGTTCGTTACTACCCAGCGTAACACCCCATCCCTGCCTGGAATACCAGGCAGGTTTTTTCATTTCTGGAGGAGAAACGTGTTAACACGTGGCAATCGTAAATTAGGACTGAAACACATCTGGGGATTTACCCTCCCCTCGGGTACGGATGCAGTCTGCCCGGGTCGCACCTCCATCTGCGCCCGATCTTGTTACGCTTTGCGCCTGGAAAAGTTGCGTCCCAAAGTTCACAAGGCCTATCAACGTAACCTGGTGATGACCAAACGCCGAGATTTTGCTCAGCGAATGTATTACTTTGTCCGGGCCATGCGGATAAGGACTGTACGCATCCATATCGGCGGAGATTTCTTTTCGGAGGAGTACGCCCGAAAGTGGCTCCAAGTTATTGAGAAGTCACCTCGAACCCATTTCTACTTCTACACCCGATCCTGGCGTATTTCACCAATTTGCGTCGTATTGGAAGAAATGGCTTCTCTGCCCAATTGTTCAGCTTGGTACTCCTGTGACAGCGAGACGGGGTTGCCAGCCAATGTGCCGCCACGGGTTCGACTCGCCTGGCTGCAGCTAGATCCTCTCGAGCAGATCAATTCCCCAGTGCATCTGATCTTTCGAGATTATCCACTGCGCAAGCATCCAGTTACACATTCTTCAGATGCGCATATTTGCCCAGAACAAGATGGACTGAGGCGGAAGCAACGAATCACAAGTGAATCATGCCAGTTCTGTTTCATGCCTAGAGTAAGTAGCCATTCCAAGCGAGTACCATTAGGCATGCTGAATGATTCGGGTAAATTGTAATTCTTGTCCGGCGGCGCCGCCGAAAACTTCACGCGATCTGCCTGTATCGACTGTCGGTACCTGATTACATCTTCATTCAAAACACAAATGAATTCTGGCTGCGATGTAACCATTGCACCGCTGTTTCATTTATCTCGTTACCATTTAGGAGAACACGATGCCCGCGAGGCAAAAGTTAAATGCTGTATCACTCTACCTCTGCCTGATTGTGGGTGCGATTGCAGCCCTGGTTTCTGGGTCTGGATCCGTATTCTGGATAGTTTCCGGGATACTGGTCATGATTGCCCTGCATTCTGGGGCGTTTCGCCCTACAAGTGGGAAAAGGCAGTAACCCCACCAGCCACCTCGTACCTATTGCGAGGTGGCTTGAACTTTGGCCTAATCAAGACTCTATTTTTTTAGCCATTCTCCGACAGCTTCAACCATTCTTAGTTTTGCAAGGTTGAATCTGCAAATACGCGGTTAAATGGCTTCCCATGTCGAGTAGTTTTTACTCGTGATCGAGCGAGCTTTGATCGCATAGAGTTCGTTATCTTTTGCGCTAGCTGGTTCTTTCGTTCCAGCATTACTTGGATGGTTACCAGAGATTTGAGACCTCGCTCGTATCGAACCTGGGCGGAGTCATATTGTTTTTCGAGATGGCGGATTAAAGAAAAGTTTGTTTTCTGTTTTACTGATGCTTCGGTGTATAACATTTCAGCTAGATAAACTTGTAGCCAGAGAATGGAAAGCCTCTCGGCATGTGCCACTTCCAAAGCACTTCCTCCCCCTTTCCACTCGTTTTTCAGTTTTTTTAGTTTCCGTTTCAGCGATACCTTCTGTTTGACATTATCACCCAAGTAGGCTGTTAGAAGATGGTCGATCGATTTCTGAAACATGTCTCCATGGAGATCCCAGAGATCAGCTTCCTTCTCCATCATTTGCTCAAGCTCATCTTCACTAACACTTGCATTCTGCGTTGTGCTGGCCTCCTGTTCTTTAGTTTTCGGATGTTCGTTAGTTGGATTCGGTGATGGAGTCGCGTTCATAGCTTCCTTCCCTGGACGTTTGAGTCGCCAACTACTCCCATGCAGATGGAAACCTGCATTGTTCAGAGTCAACATAGTAAGCGTTGACAGGCACTTGTCCCATAACATGGAAGTTAATTCAAGATGTTCGTGATACTGCTGCAGTTTCTTCATTTCATACCTCGAACGAACTCTCTCCTGCCTATTCACTTTTACTTCTAGTTCAGCCAACGCCGCAAGATAACCATTACCATAATATTCACGCACCACACGGCCATGAACACGTCGGCTGCGTGTGTAATACTCTCTCCCACCCTTGCGCTTTTCCCACGCCATGTTTTGGCTACCCACTTGTGTTACATTTTTTCAGAAATACCGCTTACTATATCTAACAGTTCTACTGTTCTGATCAATCGTATTTCCAGGCATTTCCGCAACAATTTTCGATATTATACACCACTCGAATCATCATTTATTCATAATTGAATCGTATGTAAACTGTCTTATTCTGTCTCATTCATAGCTATTCTGTCTGGATCTAAATTCTTATTCATCAGCAACCTGTCTTGTTGGTAGTTATAATCAGATGTATATTCATACGTGATATGGCGGGGACATACTTTGCCAATCATTTCTCGGATGGGGGGAAGACAAATGATTGACATCGATAAAGAAAAATTGATTCCTATTCGTAAATCAGGTAAATTGTTTCCTGGCAATCCTCATGCATCAACCGTTTATCGGTGGATCAAAGCGGGAATGAACGGGTGCTTTCTGGAGACCAGCATGGTTGGGGGGAGGAGATTCACTTCCCAGGAAGCCGTTAAGCGCTTCATAGTAAAACTGACCCAGAAAGCCGATGGCCGTTATAATCGTGAATTCGAGTTTTCAAAGGAAGAACTGGAGCAAATGGGTTCACCACGGGATGACAATCTTTGGTCTGGCAACTTTGGCGAAATCGAATTACCTATTGAATAATCAAGCGATCTATCAAGGAAGGGGCAATTCTTGGCACCGACGAAATGTGATACCAGGTTTGCCCCCTTCGGCGAAAACCATATCGGGAGGCTCTTTGCTCAAGAAATGTTAAGGCAAATTGTTGTAACGCCTCATCAGTTTGGAGTATTTTATCGGTGAGTGCCTGTAATTCCTGTAGATTATGAGTTATTTCAGCTTCCTTCTCCTTGATCCGCTTCCTTAGATATTTCTTCTGCTGACTGATAAATTTTTCCTCCTCACGGCTACTCATTTCATCTAACTGCTGACTAAAGCATAATTCTTTTTCTTGTTCCTTATCCCGATTCTTCCTAGGCATGACATCCTCCATATATGCGTTTCTTGTTCATCATTACACTACACATGTGTACCACAATCGATTTGTGTATCCAATACCAACAAGTCAGACACGTTACTGAACTATTTCAGCCGAAGTGGCACAGATGTAAGTGAGAGGAGTCGGTAACAGGCAGCCAGCAAAAGAAGAACGAGTGATGCAAGAAGAATGTCTGGCAGTTCATCCAAGAAGTGGTTCAGGATCCCTTACACGATTGATACTTGACAGCACTATCGTGCAGGCCCACAGCACGGTGCGGGTATGAACGGTAGAGAAGATGACCAGGTGTTGGGACGATCCCATTGTGGATTTGGGATAAAATTCCACTCATCCTCATATGGATTGAGTCAGCTATGACGAATGTCTCCGTCCCGGGCAGGACATCAATCTTACCGTGGAATTGATGAGTGTCCCTCCGTTGAAAGAAGGCATCGCGACAAAGGATACGGCAGCAACGGGCTAGTGGAAATGTTCGAATTATGTGGCGCATGCGATCATCCGCCACGATTCAACCACTAAACACCAGGGACTAGGACCAGCATTGCTACTAATGGAGACGGAACATCGTAAACAATGTGTCTATCACTGAAACAATGCTGACATGTGGCGATCCGATAAGAGAAGACAACTCGACCTTTCACTGCATGGTGCTCTACGCCGCGATCACCTATTGGCACAAGTGATTCCCAGATTGCCTACCTCAGTGGCATGAATCAATAAGGTCTAACTAACCATTCCGAGTGTGCCATAGTGGTTGAGAAGCCTGATGTTGAATTCCGGCGGCGCCGCCGGAACTGAGTTAGTGATTCTGTAATGTTTTACCCGCAGTGGCACAGGTGGTAAGTTAGAGGGAGTCGGGTCTGGTTGCCATTGAAGAATCATGAGACTCCATGAGTGAGCGTAAAGAGCGTCGGCATTGGTTGCCGTCGGAGAAGTTGCGGATTGTGCTGGCGGGATTGGATCGAGGGACGAATCTGTCGGAGCTGTGCCGTCAGGAAGGGATTAACATCACCCAGTATTACCAATGGAAGAAGCAGTTGCAGTCGTCGGCGCAGGAGATCTTCTCCCGGCAGACGACCAGTAAAGAAGAGCAGCTGTCGGCGGAGGTGCAGCGGTTGCGTAATGTGATCGCGGAGATCACGACGGAAAATTTGGAGATAAAAAAGGGGCGCTGGGTTTAGAGGACTACGGCCAGTTGCCGGTGGAGCTTCAGGAGCGAGTGCATCAGGAGGTGCTCAAGACAAAGGCACGAAGCAGCTGGCCGGTGAAGAAGACGTTGCTGGCGTTGGGGATACCGTGATGAGCGAGGGGAATTGCAGGCCAGGCCGGAGATTCGGTCGGACAATGGAAGCGGGTATCTATCGAAAGAGTTCCGCCAGGTGCTGGAGGAGAATCGGCTGAGCCATGTGAAGATCAAGGCGAGCTGCCCGGAGGAGAATGGCTTGATGGAGCGGAGCAACCGTATAGTGTGAGAAGCCTGGGAGCAGGAGATACCTCCGGAGGATGTGGAGTCGGCGTTGGACTACTACCGAGGCAACCCGGAAGCCTTGAATGAGGAGAGTCGTGTGAGGAGAACTCGCGTGCGAAGGTGATTTCCTCGGTAGCTATGGTGCTCACAACAAACTGCGGATAATCGTGCTTTTCCGAGATCTCTTTGCAAGCTCGCCGACCATGCTTCAAGAACTTCGAGGCTCAAGCTCGATGAGTTGGTTCCAGATTTCCCTGACATCAGTTTGGAAATCATCAATCCTATCAGTTGAGATTTTATCTCAATTTTGAGATTTACTCGCCTGGTCGCGTAAATCTTAGTTTTGAATCGAGAGTATCATCTTCCTCGAAGGAAGAGCAAGACCCTCGGGATGTGGTTGGTTTGTTTTATTTGACAGGATCTATGACCTCGATGGATCTTTTCCCTCGGGGGGTGATTTGGATCAATTTGGCGCGATTTTTTATCAATCAAAATATCACGCCCCGCGCTTCGCGGGGCGTGAATTTTTTGGTGGTATTAAATAAGACATTAAGACTTAAAGAACTAAAAAGAACTAACCCCTGAAGTATTGACCGTAGGTCAATACTGGTATGTTGCGCCGTAGAAGACAGCCTCTCTAATAACTAAATTAAGTCTTTGTAAATAAACAACTTACGCGACATCTAACACTTCACCGTTGAAACTGGAGATTTCATGACTTATAGGACTCTCTACCATCCACGAAGACCGTACGTATGGTTCTCCATCGGTTCGTCCTGGAGACCGTGTTTGAGACAAAAAATCAATCCCAAGGTCGACTATGTCGGGAAGCCGTACGACGACAAATCAGCAACGCTCGGGCTGTCCGAGGCGTTCCGAAAAATCGAAAACCGCAGCTTTACTATGTACTCTAAAATTAATGCCTACGCTCAAAAGATAAAAAGCGTGTTATCAGAACATGTTCTGAGAAAGGTATCCCGTCTGCATCATTGCCCGCCCAATGGTGGTTACCGATCTTACTCGGATATGGGTCGCCATCCGTGCGGATCTGCGTTGCTGTGTCCTTACTGCTGGGTTCGAAGAGTATCCTGGCCGTTGATGCGAGGGATCATGACTGGAATTGCCAACTATTCAAAAATTACCAGGATTGCCAAGCACTATAAGGCAGGCCGTATTGTTCGGTTCGGTGTCGTGGTGAAAGTTGCCACCTGCCACGCACGGCCGGCTGATGTTCTCAAATACATGTCATCAGTGCTGGGGCGTATGGTGAAGTTCTTGAAGAGATTGAAGGGTCACCAACGTCCGCCCGGGATACGCGGTGCAGTCATGACTTCCACATTGCGATACGGTAATGATGGATTCTGGCACATCAGGTTTCGAGGTGTCGGCATCCAGGACTTCGAAGGTAATAAATACACTCCCTATAACGTCAACAGCGCGCTGCTGCTGTCTGCGAGGCATACCTGCGGGAAAGTGATTCCAAGGCCCGTCGACAAATTCTGCCATCAGGTTGATGTGGAAAGAAAGACAGTCAATCGCACTTTCCTGAAAGCGGTGGCGTGGGCTGCCAGGTTTCAGGACATTTCGGCGGCGCCGCCGAACGTCCTGCTCTCCATACTTCGACGCAAGACGAAGTATCGTCTGACCAGACGATTTGGAGTCTGTCATCGAAGATTCAATAAGATCAACCCTAATCTCAAGGCCCTCAAACAGGCCTTCGAGATGGAAGCAGAGTACAGGAAATTCGTGGAGAATCTGACTCATGAACAGAGCGTTTGTAGTGCTGAGGCAGGGGCACCGGCCGATTGTGCTACAGGAGAAGAGCAAGGCTCAAGAGAAGAGCAAGGCTAAGGAAGTGTAAAAAGACGAACTTCATACAACCCGTGCATTTGTCGCAAACTTCTAGACTTAAACTTCCGGTATTTCTCAGGCTGATCCTACAAAATATTTGCCATAAAGATAATCAGTTACAGCTTTAGGTACTATTGTCTGCCTGACATAATGCTTTCTAGCAATTTCATTTGGAGTGTGCCCCAACCAAAGTTGTGCGGTTGATAAATCAAACTTCTCTGTTATCAGAGTTGCACCAGTCTTTCTGAAATGACGAGGGCTCAATGAGATGTTGCTTCCATTGATCGTCCGACGCCAATATTGGTAAACGAGATCTTTGTTGACAATTTGATCCCCACGCATGCATTTCTCATAGAGTTTAGCGCCAGTTTCACTCAGCAAAAGATGCAAATTGTCATTACATGCGGCTTCTTTTAGGCAGTCTAAGGTTTGCGGCCATAGATGATGGGTAACAGTAAAGCCTTTGCCAGCCTTTTTCATTTTCGATCGACGTCTGGTGATGGTGCCTTTTTGGAAATCTACTTGGTTCTTCTCGATATCCGAAACATCTGCCTGTGTCATTCCACAATTCAGCATGAGCAGGAAGCAAGCCTTGTAGATTGGGTGTTTTACCTGTAACAGTATTTTGGAAATCTCAGCTGGCTCGAAGACCTTTGGATCGCCACAACTAGTATCGAATCTAAACTCTTTGCTTTTCATTTTCCTGGGCAAATGGTCTATGTGCTCGTTGTTGTATGCCCAATGCAAAAGAGCGAGTCCAAACTGGAATACCTTCTTGGCATAGATTCCTGACCATCCTTCCTTTTTTGATTTTAACCTCTCCACCTCCTTCGACTTGCAGAAGTCATACCATTGCTTGACTTTGGACTGAGGGAAATGTTCAAGGTTAGTCTCTTCACCAAAGACTTCTTTGAATAGCTGCATCGTGCGACTGAGATTATTGAAATCAGTAGTTGATTGGCCAAGTTTGAGGCAGTTTGATTTCTTTTCTTTGAGAAATTGATCCGCTAGATAACCGAGAGACTTGGATCGTGGCGTGACTTCAATGAGTTTTTCGAGGGTTTTCATGTCAACCGAATAGCCGAGCCTTTCTTTACCGTGTTTGTCCGTGAATGCCCTGTCTAGGTTCTGCTGTAAGATACCTCGGATGCACTCTTTAATGCCCACAGTTTCAGCTTCCGGGAGGCGTCCCCTATGAGCAATGAGTTCAATCGTTTTCAGATAGGACATCATTACTGCAGGAAGGGAGTTATCCCACGAACTATTCCCGCGACTAAGTCTGTATTCTTCATAACAATCATCAACCAACTTTGGTGAAACAATAGGTTTGGCTGGTCTGTTCTTCAACTTATTAATGTGATCTTGAGCACGCATTGCCTCATCTATCAAGCCGGCGGAGTGAAGCAGTGCTAATTCGCGACGAGTAGCATTGACGGAATCTGCGTGCGGAAGCTGGTCCTCTTTAACTTGAGCCAAGCGCATTTTTATATCTTGGAAATGTTTATTTGCCAAAGGATAGGAATCAGATTGAGTCCATAAGGTGTTATCCTTCAATCCAAGATCTGAGCACTTTACACGATATCGTGTCCCTTCAATCATCTTGGTCCATCGATAGTGTGGAGCACCTTCCCAGGAGCCTGCTTTTCTGTATCGTTTCATGAGTGTTCCATGCTCTCGACAGGAGGGTGAGTTAGTGATGCCAATGCGACTTGGAAAAAATGGGGTAAATCATGTGGGGTAAAATGCTGTTATAGGTATCAATTTACCCCAAAGACATGCAAAAATCCGCTTAAAATTTACACTTTTGCGATTCCTAAACCGTAGGTCACAGGTTCAAATCCTGTCGGGAGTAATTGAGAAAATCCATGATTCGAACAGTTTGTTGCCTGCTGTTATGCTGTCCGCTGCTCCAGGCTCAAACCGTCAAGACCAGTGATTATCGAGCAGGCTGGGTCACGCTGCCCAAGCCCCCTGCACTGGTTTATCATTCGCATGTTGGCAGCAATCCGCAACCTCCAGCAGTGTACGAATGGGCCTATTCCCTGGTGGATGACACAGGCAGAATCAGCCCGATGTCGCCTTCCGTCAAAATCAACGCACCACGCAATTACACCATCAGCGTCAAACTGCAGGATGGCATGTTCACACGGGCCTGCGCCTACGTCCTGTGGTCGCGGCGGGTAGGTGGCAGTTCACCACTGGGGCCAGCAGGAAATGGCGAACTCGAATGGCGGTCCAACGGCGCCAATAAAGCTCAACAACCTCGACCGTTTCTTGCCTTGACGGGGTTACCCGATCATAGCTTGCGTGCTCGAGCCATCCAGCCAACCATCCGCTGGTATGCGGGCAATTTCAGCGAGCGATTCGAAGATGAAACGTTTTTCCCACGATCAACCGTCTTGGCAGCGCCGGACCATCCACCTCTGATCACCGTTTACCACATCCCCAACAGGGCATACGAAGTCTGCTACACCTGGGTAGGCAATGAGGGAGAGTCTCCTCTTTCGGATGTGATTACGGTTCTCCCCAATTCAGAAAGCGAGGATTTCAACAACCCTTTCTGGCTTCAACGACCTGGTTGCCCGCCACAAGGAGCACTCGGATTTTACCTTTACCTCAGAGTAAAAGGAGAATCCAACTGGCATCGGCAGCCCAGAAGACACGTTGACAAGTATTCCACTCGTGATGATTTTCTCTGGGGACTCACCCAGATCAAAGTGTCAGTTGATCGCTTTGTTGAGAGTAAGCAGTCACCTGCCACCCGACAGGGACGCTCCTGGCTTACCAGTCTGCAGCAGGCCATCGAGCAAACCAATCAAAGCATCCTGGTGGATTCTCCTCAGGAGCTGCGTTGCCCGGTGATCATGCCATTTCGGGCCGGCCAGTCGATGCGACGCACCATCTCAGCCTTGAATGGTGCATCCTGGGATCTGACTACGGTCAAGCCCTCACCGGGCACTGCCCTGCCCTATCCCACCGAATGGCCGATGTGGGTTGAGACATCGCAATACACCCGGCTGGTAGGATGCAACATGGAATCCTCCACGGCGGAATGCGGCATTGATTTCCTGAGTTACGATGGCTCCACCTGCTTTCACTTCCGTGCTGAGCGATGCTCGATCAAACTGTGGCGATCATTGATAGGCAGAAAGTATAGTGCAGCCATCAGGCAACTGGCCCATTTTGAAGGGGCACATACCTGCAGCGAACCAATCTTCATCGATTGCGACGTCTGGGCCAGGCATGGTGTGGTGTGTGAAGGAGGCCAGTCAGCCAACTGGGAAGTGAGGTCAATGAACGCAGTCTCCGCTGGCGGACTGGAATCGTCCATCCTGAGCATTAACAATTCCGGTTCATTTTTAGTCAGTGGCCGCATTACGACCGATGGTGCACGAGCGTTTATTGCTGCGGTAAACATTCGGCAGGTTACGGTAGAAAACTGGTATTCTGATCGAGGTTTTCCATGCTGGGTTTGCTTCAGCACTCCCAATACTGCAACCACTCTTAATATCACTGTAAACCAGATTAACCACTGGCCTTCCAGTGATGGCGCGCAGGGCGATTGGGATTGGTTGCATGTTGCGGAAATGGCCCAAGCCGGCGAACACATTGCCAAGCTGAGAATCACAGGACTGGCTGCCAACCATTACCGAGCAGATAGCCGTGGACAACCCTTCGAAGGTGGCGCTCCCCGGTGCCGGATTTTCTGTCCTCGTTATGCAGGACTTGATTACCGCCTGCCCAATAATTCACTGCTCAGCCAACTCAAGGTGCACGAAGAATCACGTCAGTGGTGGAACACGCATGGCACCGAGTTTCAATATCCCATCGTGGGCATGGTCTGGCACAGTTACCAGAGCCAGTGGGATCACGGGAAGGATGCAGCCCAACGCAGACCCGAAATCAAAACGCGCGACTAATTATTCGGAGTCCTGTACGAACTGCATATCTGAATAACGTTGTCCCGGATCGTATGGGCATAACGCTCCAGATCGAGATCGTCCTCATCATGACCAAATGGATCTTCAATGTGACTGTCGATCATTTCTATTCCCATCAGGAAGAAGCATACCAGCAGTAACACCGGTATGCCTTTCCAGCCGAGATAGGAAATGGTGTACCAGGGAGCAATCAGCAGGTGCAGGAACAACCCTGTCCGCAACATGGCCTTGTATGAGAACGGAATGGGTGTGTTATCAATGCGTTCGCATGCTCCACAGACATCCAGCAGTCCGTTCAGATGCAAATCCATGTTTCTGAACATGAACTCATTGATTTTGCCTTCCCGTAACCACAGCGCAGCCTGCTGATGCAAGTGCTTGGCGATATATGCCGGGATATGAGCAGGCATCGCGGTCTCTCCTTCGAGCCCTGGAAAATCCTGAAGTCGATAAGTGTCTTTTCTCAAGTGTTTTTTCAGACTGAAAGGAAATGCCGTTAACAGTTCTACTGCTCTGGTATTTTTCAGTTCATCAGGTGGAAGGTAAGCAAACCATTTGGCAGCAAGGTTGCGGCTATCGTTGACCAGTTGCCCCCAGAGTCGTCGGCCTTCCCACCAGCGGTCATAAGCCGTTCTGTTCCGAAAGCCCATCAGCAGGCTGAGAATAATGGTATTGATCAGCGATGCTTCTGTGCCAAGTTCATTGATGTGGAAACCCGTTAAGTCGAGCACCAGCCAGGTAATCAGGCAATAAACCAGCACAATGCTTAGCCACATTCCCAGTTGAGATGCAATGGAGAGAATGAAATGCAACTTGAGCCATGTGATCAGGTATTTCATGATACCTCATTGATACTAACGACTGGCTGCTTGCCTAGAGTTATCAGTACCGCAAAGACTTTGAAGCATGAGTGGCGAGTAACATTGCATCACCTGAGCCTGCTTGACAGGTGAGTGGCTACTGCTAAAATTGCAGCAGATGGCCCTATCGTCTAGAGGCCTAGGACGTAGCCCTCTCAAGGCTAAAACGGGGGTTCGAATCTCCCTAGGGTCATTTGTGCAGGAAAGCCGGTTTCCTTGTGGAAGCCGGCTTTTGTTCTTCACCGAGGAGGCTTGAGTGGCCAGTGCCAAGCCATCAGCATCGTTGCAGGTACATTTGCTGCCCGGTCTGGTGGATGCTTCGGCACTTCGGGGTGGTGTTGTCGTAGTCATTGATGTCTTGCGTGCCACGACCACTATGGTTCATGCCTTTCATGCCGGTGTGACCAGTCTTTACCCTGTTAGCGAAATACCGGTTGCATTGTCGCTGGCGGAAGAATTAAAAGAATCAGGCGAAAAGGTACTGCTCTGCGGCGAGCGAGAGTGCCTGCCTATTCCCGGCTTTGATCTGGGCAATTCGCCGAGCGATTTTACCTGGCAGCGGTGTCACGATCAACTGCTGGTGATGACCACCACCAACGGCACTAGAGCTATGTTGCATGCCCGGCACGCAGATCGTGTGCTGGCTGCAGGCTTTGTCAATTTCAGTGCCGTCTGCGAAAATCTGCTGAACGAAACCCGGCCCATTCATTTTCTCTGCGCAGGTTCCAATGGTCACATCTCACTGGAGGATACGTTGCTGGCAGGAGCTTTAGTTGCAGCCTTGATGCCGCATCTGAAGGCTGAACTCAACGATAGTGCCAGATTAGCCTGGGACACGTTTGAATGTCATGGATTGCTGTTGGAAGAAGCATTCAAACTTTCAGGTGGCGGACAGCAACTGATCCAAGCTGGCCTGAGTGAAGATCTTGAATGGGCTGCTTATGTTGATCGACTGATGATCGTTCCCGAGATGCGCTACGATGGCAAGCAGCGCATTTATTTTCAGATAGGCTCTGTTGGGCTTGAACGAAGATTGTGGCCCGGGAAATAAGTCCAGTGCTGCTATTCAGGCATGGTTTCCTTCGCCTGTTTCCAAACTGGTCCATACACTTCCTTATCAAATGGCGGGCAGCCGGTAACAAACTGTCCCTCGGCATTATGTTTGGATCGCATGAGGGCAGTGCAATAACTGAAGGTACGGCAGACACGCTTGCGATCGAGTTTGCCATGATCCATCAGTTGTTTGGCGAAATCAGGTTGCGACAGTGAAGCCCGGCCAACTCCAACTAGACTGATTTTGCCCTGCTGAATACTGGCTGCACCGGCGTTGAAGAGAAACTCCTGCAACCAACTGTATCCACTGCCAACACAAGGTAATTGCGGGTAACTGAGTTGCACTTGCCCCGCCAGATGTAGGTGCCGATGAACACCCTCCAGCGGATGTTCCGGCGTTGCGTAGCCATCGGGTGGCGGATATTCGAACGGCCTTAAATAATGTGGTGATGCATAGGGGTTGCCCATCGTCAGATTGAACAGGCTGACACCCAACGAATGCATCTCGCCAATCCATTGCACAGGCTCATTGAGATCGGGCATGTCAGGTTGAGATGGGTTTACTCCCCAATAATTACTCAACGGCAATGTACAGCAAACAGCCTGCCCTTTGTTATCTGACATTCGCTTAAAAGGAATACCATCAAACAGATTTATACGACTGGCAAGGATTAACGAGGGAAGTTCCTGGCGACAACGGCTCAGTATATTTCGTGCAAGCCTGGTTCGATTTTCAAAACAACCACCATATGGACCAGGCCTTGTTCGGGCTGAAAGCAACTCGTTCAGCAAATAACGATGACATTGCTTGAGGTCGACAAACTGAAACCCGGCACGATATGCAACATGTGCTGCTGTGACATAGTCATCTTCAAGCCTCTTCAGATCTTCATCACTGAGATATCGAGCCGGTGATTTCAGTCTGGCATCCAACAGTTCATCATGACAAGCAATCAATGGCTGTTGATAGGAATAGCGACCGGAATGAGTCAGTTGCAAACCAATCAGCAGATCATCATCTTTACCAAAGGCTTCGAGGTGAGCATTTCTGGTTAGCTCTGCCAGCCGGGCCAGGCTGGTCAAATGACTGACATCAGCAATCAATTGCCTTGAATTGGCTCGTGCCTCAGGCACTACTGCAGCAGCTTCACCCCAAATGAGCTTGGCGCCACCAGAACCAAAGCGTCGGTAACGGCGTTCGGTCAAGTCACCCGGATGTCCATCCGTGGTTCCATCACAACCTTCCATGGGATGGATACACAAACGGTTGCCCAATACCTTGTTGCCGATGGTCACCGAGGTAAAGAGAGGCGACAAATCATCTTGAAAAACCAGGTCGACTTTAAGGCGGGCACATTCCTGACGCAGTTCATCAAGAGTTTTGAATCTGAAATAATGCGCCATAACTTGCCTGCTGGTAAATCACTGAATGCAGTAGAGTTTTTCATCCGTTCGCAGATAAAGCTTACCCAAATAAGGCGTAGGTGTAGCCAGTGTTCTACCAGGCAACGTATTCTTGCTTAACTCTTTGAAGGCTGGCCCAGCTTCCACCACGAAACAAGTGCCTTTCTCATTGAGGCTGTAAATCTTGCCGTCTGCATGTAGCAGTGATGCCGAGTGGCCACCACTCAGTCTTCCCTGCCAACGCTGCTCACCCGTTTTAGCATCGAGGCAACTCATGACACTGAAATCAGAAACCATGTAAAGTGCATCACCCACAATGACTGGTGAAGGCGTGGCAGGTACGCTCCGAGGTACCGTCCAGGCGACATGCGTTGGGGTTACATCGCCATTGCCTCCCGGCTTAATAGCCATCAGCTTGGGAGATTCATAACCGGTGCAGATGTAAACTAATCCTTGATGATACAGAGGACGAGGTATCTGCGAAAACCCCCTGTATCGAACCCTCCACAGTTCCTTGCCGGTGTAGGGATCAAGTGACATGACTACTTCACTACCCTGGCAGATTACCTGATGTACACCTTCATGTGTGATAGCCAGCGGCGTACCAAACGAGAACGGCTTGTTGGTTTCAACTTTGCGATCCGTCTTCCAGCGTGTTTTTCCTGTGTTGATATCCAGGCCAATGACAGCCTGGATATCGGCACCATCGCAACAGAAAATCAGAGTATCCTGCGAGAGGCAGGGCGACCCGCCGTTGCCATGAACAGGCTTGTACTGGTACTCCTGATTACTCCACAGGATTTTTCCATCAAGATCAATGCACGCCGTACCCTGATGTCCAAAGTGGGCATAGATGCGGCCATCTTTTAAAATTGGTGTCGGACTGGCATGGCTGTTTTTATTGTGAATTTTCGGCGCACTGGCTGGTTCTTGAAAAACTTCGATATTCCAAATTTCCTTACAATGCTCCGTATCCAGGCAGAGTAATCGTAACGAAAAGCCCTTCTTATCTGGCTTGGGCACTGCCGTGGTGAGATAGATACGACCAGCCACGACGATTGGCGACGACCACCCTTCTCCAGGAATATTGACGGACCAGGCGATATGCTCCTTTTCATTCCAGGAAATGGGTAGTTTACCTTGATAGTGCCCCTGACCGGTAGGTCCACGAAACTCAGGCCAGTCTTCCGCAGCAATCGGTGCTGACAGCAGAAATGGAATCAATAACCAAAGCCTACGCCACATGTTGCTCTGTCTCCCTGGAAGAAAGTAATCTATTTGTTTGAATCATGATGACGATGATCTCATAGCGGGTTTGCCCAAGTTGCCTGGTATCTACTTGATGAACACAGGTTGGCAATGGTACACTTTTGGCAACAAGGAAATGCGTATGCCGAACAATCCCTCTCCCGAAAAGATCGACCAGTACCAGGGCATGCCCAAATGGCTGCATGCCATCGCCATTGATACCAGCAAACTGCAATGGTGGATTCTCTTATTTCTACTTCTGAGCATTGCAGACCTGGTGATCACTTATTACCTGCTGAATCTCAGTCCTGATTTTTATGAATCCAATCCTATTGCCAATTGGTTTTTTAAGAATTGGAATATAGCGGGCATGACCTTCTTCAAATTCGGCGTGGTGGCCTTTGTTATTACGATTGCTGAGATCGTCGAACGAAAGCGTCCTGGCTCAGGTAAGTTTGTACTGTTTCTAGGCTGCGTGGTGACTGCTGCAGTCGTTGTCTATTCCATCCGGCTCTATCAGCAATACGTGCCTCACTTGACTGTGTAATTGTGCGAAAGTTTTCCATCTTGGTTTCATGCCAGAACTACCCGATATCACTGTCTATCTGGAGGCGTTACAGCATCGCATTGAACGCAAGCCTTTACTCAAAATTCGTATTAACCATCCGTTTCTTCTGAAAACTGTCGAACCACCAGTTTCTGCATTCGAGGGCCGCAGGGTTAAACAATTTCGCAGAATTGGCAAACGAATAGCCATCGGTCTGGAAGAAGATTACTGGATGGTTCTACACCTGATGATTGCAGGACGCCTGCAATGGAAGCCTCCACAGTTTGTCATGTCGCGTCGATACGGCTTAGCTGCGTTTTACTTCGATGAAGGCACACTGGTCATTACCGAAGCTGGCACCAGACACCGTGCATCGTTACATCTGGTTCAAGGCGAATCAGCACTGAAAGTACATGATCCAGGAGGCCTGGAAGTCTTTGATATTTCCGAACAGCAGTTTCAAGCTCATTTGCGGAACCGGTGCGGAAATCGCCCGATCAAGAAAGTACTGACCGATCCAACGCTCTTCAGCGGCATAGGTAACGCCTACTCAGATGAGATTTTGTTTCATGCCAAAATGTCGCCGTTTGCCATTGGCAGCAAATTGAACGACAGCCAGATTGATCAACTGCTTATGACCTGCAGAAAGGTACTTCATGACTGGACCAACAAATTAAGGAAAGAGAATGGCTTCAAGTTTCCAGGCAAAGTAACAGCTTTCCACCCTGACATGGCGGTGCATGGTAAATTTGGTTCGCTTTGCACAGTATGCCAGGCGCCAATTCAACGTATCCGGTATGCAGAAATGAAAGAGACTAATTACTGCCCAGGGTGCCAGACGGAAGGAAGAATACTTGCAGACCGCGTCATGTCGCGCTTACTCAAAGATGACAGGCCTAAGCATTTGAACGACTTGCTTGAGTATCAAGACAAGCTTTTTGAGGATGAATAATTAACGATTTTGTTTTTGGTGAAAATTATTCCATTACTAGCGGCCTTTCTTTTTTCATTCCGTGCTTGGCAACTAGAGTCGATTCGAATCTGCATTCAATCGCGGTTAGTCTTTTTTCATTAACAGAGCCCATGGTTACCTGGGTTACTTTGGGGATTATTCCATGCTACGCAAGTCCAAACGCTTTCCGAATCATCGCAAGCTCTCTTTTGAATATCTCGAGCAGCGTGCCAATCCATCCTGCACATCGCTGTTTGATCCGGTTGTACAGCTGCTCACGATTCAAGGCACATCGTTTGATGATGCAGCAGTCATCAGCCAGGATCAGGCAGGCAATATTCTCCTGGATGGTGTTACCACCGGGGCCACCGTCAGCAATACCAGTTTGATCAGCATCATCACTGGAGATGGAACGGATGCCGTCACCATCGACCAGACCGGCGGACTGTTTTCCAGCCCGGTGACTGGCAAACCCATTAAAATTATTCTGGATGCAGGCAGTTCTGATCATGATATGTTCGCACTGCAAGGTTCAAAACAGGATGACACCATTGACCTGGGCGTAATCGCAGGCGTGCCACAGATTAATGTCAATGGTGATGATACTGTCGATATTATCGCGGGTAATTTTGAAGAGTTTCGCATTTTCGGCAATGCAGGCAATGACACTCTGAATGCATCTGGCTCGCCGGTAGTGGGTGATGCCTTTGCTTACGGTATCGCTCTCAGTGGCGGTGCTGGCAACGATACCACCAAGGGTGGAGCCAATGTCACGGCCCACGAAGGTGGCCTGGGCAATGACACCCTGATTGGCGGCAGCTCACTAGACAAATATTTCTTTGGTGGCAGCAACCTGGGAAGTGACTCGATCAATGATACTGCCGACCAGAACGGCACCCTGATTTTTAACGATCTGGCATTTGTCGACTTTGTCGGTCCGGTCAAAGTGAATCTGGGCACCAGTCAGCCACAGGTAGTCAATCCAGGCAATCTGACTCTGACCATTCTCAATCAGGGCATTGGTGTTGTCATCGGCACTCCGTTCGCTGACACCATCCTTGGCAATAACAATAACAATTATCTCCTGGGCATGGGTGGAGATGACACTCTCTCCGGCTTGGGAGAGAACGATCTCATTTATGGTGGCGAAGGCAACGACAACATTGATGCCGGAGCAGGCGACGACACCGTATTTGGCGAAGCGGGTAATGACAAAGTTCAGGGCGGTGAAGGCAACGACACCATCGAAGGTGGTGATGGCAACGATTCGCTTGATGGCGACCCCGTCCTGCCTGGTCGAGTGCACGGCAACGACACGATCAAGGGAAATGCCGGGGATGACACCATCTACGGACGTGGTGGCAATGATGCTCTCTATGGCCACACAGGCAATGACAAACTCTATGGAAACGATGGCGATGACACCCTCCATGGAGGCGATCACGACGATCTGCTCGAAGGCGGCAACGGCAACGACCTTCTCAACGGCGACGACCTAAGCATCATCTTCGGTGGCGGTAGCCGACTGAGCGCACCTGGGAACGATACGCTGTATGGCGGAGCAGGCGATGATGTAATGTATGGTGGAGGAGAAAATGATTTCCTCTACGGCCAGGCAGGAAAAGATAAAGGCTTCGGCGAAACAGGTGACGATAAGCTCTATGGTGGAGCAAATGACGATGAACTTCACGGCGGCTTCGGCAATGATGAGCTGCATGGCGAAACAGGCAACGATACTTTGGATGGCGACTCAGGGGATGACATCCTTTACGGCTACGATGGAGCAGACTCGCTGAACGGCGGTACTGGCAACGACGAACTCCGTGGCGGCAATCAGAATGATGTGCTGGTTGGTGAAGAGAACAATGACAAGCTCTTCGGCGACTCAGGCAACGATATTCTCGATGGCGGCAGTGGGAACGACTATCTCTCTGGAGGAGAGGGCAACGATTACCTTTTCATGGGTGAAGGCAACGACACCGGCCTGGGTGGCAAAGGTAATGATACCGCTACCGGTGGATTGGGCGATGACACCCTTTACGGCGATTTCGGCGACGACAAACTGTCAGGCAACGAGGGTAACGACAAGATTTATGGCGATGATGGTGACGATTCCCTGGCAGGCGGATCGGGAGATGATCTTGTCGTCGGCGGGAACGGCATCGACTATCTGTATGGCGATGAAGGCCACGATGAACTGCGTGGCGACGCTGGTAATGACAAATTCTGGGGTGGCTCAGGCAACGATCTGATGACCGGCGGTCTGGGCAATGATGAGCTTCATGGAGAAGACGGGCTTGATGACATCAGTGGCGATGATGGGAACGATTTAGTTTACGGCGGCGGCGGCCAGGATACCATTCATGGTAATGCTGGCGATGACAATTTGAATGGTGGTGATGGCAATGACACCATCTATGGCGATGGTGGCAAAGACAAGTTATTTGGCGACGCTGACAATGATGATCTGAATGGTGGCGCAGGAGACGACAAGCTCTACGGCTACTCCGGCAATGATGATCTCAGCGGCGGTGATGGCAATGACATTCTCTATGCCCATGAAGGGAACGACTCGTTGTACGGCGGCAGCGGCCAAGACGAAATGCATGGTGGTGAAGGCAATGACCATCTAGCTGGCGAAAGTGGCAACGATGAAATGTTCGGTGACGATGGCGAAGACGACATATATGGCGGCATCGGCAACGATATCATCCGTGGTGGAAAGGCTGACGACAAGATTTGGGGTGGCGACGGTAAGGACAAGATCTATGGCGAAGGCGGAGATGACAAGATTCGAGGCGAAGACGGCAACGATAACCTCGATGGCGGCTACGGCTTCGACATCCTCTTCGGCGGCAATGGCGACGACCGACTCTATGGCGGTGGCGAACTCGATGGCATCCCCGATTACATGTACGGCGAATGGGGCGCAGACTTTTTCCGATTCGCTAACCCGGAAGAAATGTTCTTCTCCGATTTCACCCCGTTCCCCTTCAGCCTGGATAGTTTCATCTATCTTCCTTGATAACTCAAACTGAGCTTCGTTTTCTCCCCTCTCCCTTGGAGGGAGAGGGGTTGGGGGTGAGGGGGTTATTTGTGCTAGACGCTGTTACAAAGTCCTGAATCACATTCAGGACTTCTCTTTCCTGGCACTACGAAAAGGATTGTTTATGTACACAACCCGGTTTCTCACACTTCTGATCTGCCTGAATTGTTGTTTTGGATGCAAGGAGGCGACGCAGCCTGCAGGTTCCAGAAGCAAAGTGGTTGATCGTGAGGACGATCAACGCTATGCCCGACTGGCTTCCGGTGCACTCGATGATGGCGACAAAGCAGCAGAAGCCAAGGCCTGGCTTGATGCCAAAAACACCACGAACGTTCTTTGGAAAACCAGCCGTGCCCAGACGCTGCAATTTGTCAATGATTTATACCAGGCGGGAGCAGTCAAGGTGTATGCTATCTATGCTCCTCGAGATGGCACCATTCCAGTAAACCTGTGTGCAGAACTCTTCCTCGAATTACCGACAGACAAAGAGAAGCGACGCAATGTTATTAAAGCCTACAACCGCATTGAATCAGAATTATGGGGCGAGGATGCTTCGTTGGAACGTGATCGGAGTCAAAAATATCTGCATCTGAACATGGACCCGTAGTATGATGAAGTCATGTTGACGGGAGTCAAAACGTGCTCTTCATACTTCTTTTGCTTGCAGTCACTTTCACCAGGGATGATTTACCAGAAGGCTGGAATAAAGTCTCACTTCCAACTGCTGGATTTAAGGTTAATATGCCCAATCCTGAACGCAAATTCATGGAAGACAAGGGACCCGATGATAAACCGGTCTTCATACGCATGCATCGAGGTAAAGAGGGGAAAGTATCATACCTGGTAACTGTCAGTGAGTTTTCACTTTCTTATATCTCTCAACCCGCCAAGACGATTTTTGATAATGCCAGGGAAGGATCGCTGGCTCGTTCTGGTGGTTCTCTGGTCAGTGAAAAGGATATCAAGCTCGACAAAGTGCCAGGCAGAGAATTTGTGGTTAAAGCTAAGGAAGCAGGGTTTGTCCGTGCCAGGGTCTACGTATTTAATCAGAGACAGTATTCAGTCATGGTTGCTGGCCCAAAACTGGAAGATCTTGAGACCCCAGAAACCAAACAGTTTTTTGATTCCTTTAAGCTGACCCCTATTCGCAAACAGGGAAAATAATTTACTTTTGTCACAAATCAAGAGGTGAACGGTATTGGGTTTTGAGCCTTGAAAAGGCTGATATTCAACCCTTACCGGATCATACCCATGTTGGCTCTCTTCAGCTTGCTGTACCCTGCATATCGAGGTTGGAAAAAACTGAGCACCCCGGAAGGTGTTCGTTTGCTCTTTCCTCATTCCCCAATCAGATCACATTCTGCAAGCAATACTTTCTTGGGACCTATTCAACTCACGACTTACTCAGCCAAGTCTGAGAATTCCGCATTCACGACCATTCTCAGCATACGGGACTTTGACAACAGGAATGATCTTTCACCAGAAGATATGATCAACAGTTGGCGAATGGAGTATGATCAAACCATGCACCAGGCTGGAATCGACTCTGTATTGAAACAGGAGGAGTATCTCCCTGGCAAGAACTCTCGCTGCAACCTGCTCTACACCAATGAGTCTGAAACCTTATTCACCAGAATCTCATTGCTGACTTGTCGAAATCGAACTGTCATTTTGTTTGCAGTCGGGAAACTGGATGAAATTTCAAACGACGCCTGCATGACCTGTTTCCGATCGATTCGTGTCTAAATCTTGATTGACATCCTCAAGAAACACGTTTAGCCTGCTGCATGCTCTCCACATCGCGTGTCTGGCTACTGGTTCTGTTATGTTCACTGGCTATGTCGTATGGCTGGGGATTTCGGGGAGATTATGGCCATGAAGCTGGCGCCATGTTTCCCGGCTGCTTCCTGGCACTGTCGGTTCTGATAGCCAGCAATCGTAAAGACTGGCTCAATCGCATTACTCCCGTTGCATTGGCAGGTGCCATCGGCTGGGCCTTTGGCGGCTCCATGAGTTACGGCAAGGTAATCGGCTACACCGCGCATAGTTCGGTGCCTGATGTTGTCTACGGATTTGCCTGCCTGTTCCTGATCGGAGCGTTGTGGGGAAGCATCGGAGCAGGATGCTTGGGTCTGTCGCTAACGATGAAACGAAGTTGGCTGAATCAGTGGGCCGGCCCATTGTTTCTGTTGTTCTGCACCTTGCAACTGCTGGACCACACAGGAACCACTGAATGGCTGCAAGAAGAGTACTTGAAAAACTGGGATGTTGACTGGGTTGCTGCCTGCAGCGGGTCAATTGTAGCTGTTGTCTGCATGGTTGTTCCAGTCTGGCGATCAGCTGCTGGCTTGATGTTCACCCTCTCCGTAGGGTGGTTGCTCGGCTTTTTTATTCTTACTTACACTCTCGGAATCAGGATGACTCCTCCACGTGGAGACAACTGGGCAGGTTGCCTGGGTTTGGCCATTGCCTTTTTCATCTGGCTTCACGTCAACCGATTACGTGCAGTTCGTTACCTGTTTCTAGTCGGCCTTCTTTCTGGTGGATATGGTTTTGCGATTGGCGACGGACTGAACATGATGGGACGCGCAGGCTGGGGGCCGATTGGTGAATTGGCTAAGTCTCTGAAGCTGGATGCCTGGAAATGGATGGAGCAGAGTTTTGGCCTCATCATGGGCTTCGGCGTCGCGCTAGGTATTCTGCAGATGTTGCGAAAACGTATCCAGCCTCCTGATGAAGATGCCCCAGCCGGTAGTATTCACCTGATTGGGCTCGTGTTTCTGCTCATCATCATGCCCTGGTTGAATTTTTTCAAGAATGTCCGCCGCTTGGCTGAGAACAACCAGTTAGGACAACCTCTCTTTGGCATGCCACAGGAATTCTGGTATTTTCTGATTGGCGGACTGGTTTCACTGGTAATATTGATTGCCATTTTGCTATATCGACGAGGCAAATTACTGATCATTCCAAGCACTGCGTTGGGCAAAGCACAATGGCTGCTGCTTTTCCTGATGTGGATTTCCGTTCTTGCAGCTTTCATGCAGGCCATGCCTCACATGAATCGAACCGGAACGCTTTGGGTGCATATCACTTTCTGGATAACGGCTAGCCTGGTTACCCTGCTGACAGTGTGTGCATCCATCACAACTGAAGAAACGATACTAGACCCAGGCAACAGCGCCATGGATCCATCCTGGCGAATGGGCACCTGGATGTGGTTACTCATCGCGTTAGTTCCCTTTCTGATCGGCATCCTCACCTATGGCACGATTGCCATGCATGATGCTCCCCTGCCCGGCAGCCATCTGCGTTTTGAGAAATGAGATTCGTTTTCTTCACTGTTTTACCCTGGTGGGTAAGGGGGTTACATTCTGTTTGATGCGCTAACATATTCAATTCCATAGAATAATATTCAATATCTACATGCATGCAGGTGCGCCATCAAACTTCAAGAAATCAAAATTCCGTTTTCCAGTATCAGCATTCCAGAATCGATAATTCAATTTGTGGATGAGGCCAATGAACGGATAGAACAATTTCAAGTAAATAACACTATCCCAGGATTTGTCGCCAGTCAGTTTTTGCAGGTTTATCAGGCTCTGCATTACATCAATCAGAATAATCTGGCACCAGGCAACCTGTTTTGTGAATGGGGCAGTGGCTTCGGTGTGGTCAGCAGCCTGGCTGCTCTTTGTGGCTTTCATGCGATCGGCATTGAAATTGACGAGAAGCTGGTGGAGGAAGCAGAACAGTTAGCTGCTGATTTTGACATCGATGTCAGTTTCTATTGTGACAGTTTCATCCCGCCGGGTAATGAGAATCTCCTGGCTACAGAAGAAAGTTCTTCCTGGCTGACCAACAGGCCAGGTGACATGCTGGAATCAGGCATCAGCCCAGAGAGTTTCGATGTGATTTTCGTTTATCCCTGGCCTGGCGAAGAATCGCTCATGGAGCAGCTTTTCGTATCGCATGCAGGAACAGGTTCTCTTCTGGTCTCCTTTCATTGCCGCGAAGGAGTCCGTGTTCAACGCCTGATCAAATCGTCTTCCAAAAGAAATTCCTTACGACACGCTGGAAGATAAGTAGTTCAACTCACGTGGCCCCATAGTCACCAGGGTGCCTTTCACCAGTGGCTTCCTTCGGCAATAATCCACAATCTTCTCAGCGGTCAGTGCATTCACTTCTGCCTGTATTTCCTCGAATGGACGCACTCTGCCGTAATAGTACCAGTCGGAAGCAATCGCCCCTGCTCGTGCTGAAGTCGATTCCTCCTGCATGATCAGTGACGATTTAATGCCCGCCTGGATACGCTGCACTTCATCTGGTTCAATGCCATCTTCAATGCGTTTCAGTTCCAGCAGCATGCTATCCAGCGTATCCTGTGCCCGTTCATTCGTGGTACCTGCATAGCAGAGTACCACGCCACGGTCCTTCATGCCCTGATAACTGGCCCAAACTGAATAACATAGTCCTTTCTTCTCTCGAACCTCGGTAAACAGTCTGCTGCTCATGCCGCCACTAAGCACCTGTACTGCACCCATTGCATTGAAGTAATCTTTATCCGTAACCGGGATGCTATCGTAAGCCAGACCAATCTGGGTTTGTTGAGTGTCTTTCTGCAGATGCGATTTGCCCAGTTCCGCTGCCGAATGCGAGAGTGTAACTTCAGGCTGTGGCGACCAGTCGCCAAATAGCAGCCCCACTTTGTCGACCAGTGCTTGCCAGTCGATGTTTCCTGCCACGCTGAGTATGGTGGCATTAGGACGAAAGTGGCGTCGATGAAATGCCTTCAGGTTGGCTACGGTGTTGGCTTCAATGCTTTCCGGGGTGCCTCGCCTATCATTACCCAGTGGTGCAGGCAGATGACGCCGACGCAGTTCCAGCATGGTTTTGCCTTTGGGGTCATCTTCCAATGCCTCAATATCCTGAAGGGCTAACGCCTGAATGGGTGGCAGTTCTGCATCCGGCAAATGTGGCCTGAGAACCACATGGGAATACAGTTCTAGCGAAGGCAGCAGGTTCCTGGCAATCGTTGCCCCCCAAATGCGTGTGTGCAGCATGCCAACGCTTTCTTCCCGATCCAGACCCAGTGCATCCATTTCGAGCATGAGTGCCTGGTTGTCAAATGGCCCAGCGCCACGTGTAATCATTCCCGAGAGCAAGTTGGAAGTGCCGGCCAGTGTAGCCGGATCGTATGCATAGCCAGCCGGTATCAAAAAGTTAAATGCTGCAGTTCGAACATAATCCATAGTCTCGGCAATCAGCACCAGACCATTGGGAAAAACATGATGACGAACGTTTGAATGTGCCAAGACCATTTCCTTCATAGAACAGATTCATCGCTGTGAATTTCTTTATACGCCGTACTCATCTTACGGAAGCCCAGTCGCTGGTACAGCAGGAGTGCAGCCTGGTTTTCTGCGGTCACTTCCAGCGATGCCGTTTTCCTGCCCAGCCGGGCGAAACTGTGCAATGCCTGCAAGACCAATGCTCGGCCTAATCCGAGTCGGCGAAAGGATGGTACTACCGCAACATTTTGAATGCTACCCTCATCCAGAGAAGCTGACAATGACTGAATACTCGCACAGCAGCCCCCCGGACTGGCTATCATCCATGTCGCTTCTGCAAGAAAATCTGAACGCAGCCTGATTTCATTGATGACGTGCCAACATCCCGCCCTTTTTGAGAATGAACGAAATAGCTGAGCATCCAATGTTCCACGGAAACTGAGATAATGCACCTCGGCAAACAGATCAACTAACCCGTTATCCCAAGGCACCCAGACGTACCCTTCTGGCAACACTGGCACCGGCGGCAACTGGTGCAGGCTGATCGACATGCGATGCCGGGTGAGATAGGTCAAGGTGCTGGACATGGTACAAGAGTAACACCCTTCACTACCCGTTGTCAAAGTCTTGATGATCCGTCAAGAGTAATTTCATAACTGCGCGAATGCAGGATACCGAAGTCTCGAAATTGCTATCGCTAAAAATCGCCCCTGCCGTTATGTTCCCCACCGTCTCAGGGTGAATTGGATTTGTTCAGCCTTTGCCTGTGAATTCCAGGGATCTATTTGAATGCCGACATTACCTGTAACTTCTCATAAATTAATTTCCCTGGTTATTCCATGCTGTAATGAAGCTGATGTACTGCCACTGCTGTTTGATCGGATACAAAACGAAGTTAAAAACTGGTCTTACGCCTACGAAGTCATCCTTATCGATGATGGATCTACTGATGCAACCTGGGAACTGATGCAGCAATTCCATGATCAAGATCATCGGTGGAAAGCAGTCAAGCTGTCTCGAAATTTTGGCCATCAGTTGGCGTTGTGGACGGGATTGCAGCATGCCCAGGGAGATGCAGTAGTAGTACTGGATGCCGACTTGCAGGACCCGCCCGAAGTAGTTCCACAATTTCTGGAACAATGGCAAGCAGGGTATGATGTGGTTTTTGCGATCCGCCGCAAACGTAAAGAAGGCATGTTGAAACGTGCTGCTTACTTCTGCTATTACCGGTTCTTGAAGATGTTATCAGAGATTCACATTCCTCTCGATTCGGGTGATTTCTGTGTGATGGATCGGCGTGTGGTGCAAGCCCTGCTTTCGTGCAATGAGCAGGAACCTTTTATTCGTGGCTTGCGTGCCTGGGTGGGATTCAGGCAAACTGGCCTGACTTATGAACGAGCAGGACGTGCCGCAGGCGAAGTGAAATATACGTTTTCCAAGCTCGTTAAATTAGGACTCAACGGCATCTTCAGTTTCTCGACCAAGCCTCTGAAGTTGGCAACCTGGCTAGGTATCACCTGTTCCAGCCTGGCCTTCCTGGCTGGAGTATTCGTACTCATCCGTTATCTATTTGCAGAACAACTCAAACCCTATGGTGTTCTGCCTGTGCCCGGCTATGCATCCATTATTATTGCAGTGCTGTTTTTAGGTGGCTTGCAACTGGTCAGCCTGGGCATCGTCGGTGCCTACATTGGCCGCATTTTCCAGGAAGTCAAAGGCAGGCCATTGACGTTTGTATCGGAAAGCGTTGGCCTGGTTGAGAAGCAGATACCCGGTGTTCATCATTTCCCCAAGCAGCGGAAAGCTGCGTAGTTACCGAACCAGCTTTGTAAACCGAGCAACTTGAACTTCAGTTAATGTTTCAACAACCAGATCAGCACCAGCATCCTGCAATGCTTGCCATTCGCTATGCCCGCCACCCCGCACAGCAACACAACTCATATGTGCTGCCTTAGCAGCCTGCACGCCGAAGACGGCATCTTCCACCACCACGCACCATCCAGGCAAGACCGCTAGTTTTCCGGCTGCTTTCAAAAACACTTTTGGATCAGGCTTTCCCCGCTGGGTATCTTCCATCGAAACAACCGCTTGTAAATAAGGCGAAAGACCTGCCAGTTCTGTCAATAACTCAATGTTTTTTTTTGGAGCACTAGAACCAATTGCCTGACGGAAACCAGCCTCCGCAAGCGCTTCAACGATTTCCATAGCCCCGGGTAACAACTTCACGCCTTGCTCACGGGCAGCATCTCTGAATAGGACTTCTTTATGCTCGCCTAGATCATCCATGCGGGGATCATTACTGGCAAAACCAAACAGTATGCCAAGTATCTCCGGATTTCTTCTTCCAAAAGTTGCACTGAACTGCTCATGAGTCAGCTCATGTCCCAACTCTGCAGCCACCTTCTGCCAGGCTGCGTAGTGCAGTTGAGCAGTATCCACCAGCGTGCCATCCAGGTCCCAGATGACTGCCTTCTCATGATCGTCCTGTTTATTCATGATGCCTCTAGCGGTTTGATAGTGAACTGGTATGTTACAAATTTGTAGGGTACGCTGTGCGTGCTCCACTGAATCTCCAAGCCCTAATTGGCACTCGAGATGGGTGCCACGGTTTCGTCGTACTCGACGTAACCGTGCTGGTTTAACGAGGCGATGAAGTAAGGACATGTATGAACGTGCCCATAATGACAATAAACTTGGCATTGTTACGCTGAGTACAGCGAAACAATGGCACCCATCAAGCAGGCCATTTGAGCCTTGGTCGTCCCCTAACGAAAGTTGCTCATGAACGAAACCATCCTTTGGATTATCGCCATCGTCGTCGGCCTGTTCCTCCTCTTCGCCCTCTTCGTCCTGGTGGCCGGCCTGCGTTCGCCGGTTGAACATACCGTCGCTCGCCGCATACAACTCAAGCAATCTGCTGAAGAACTCTGGAACACCATCAACGATCATGAAAAAGAAACGGAATGGCAGCCTCACTTGGAATATTGCACACGACTTCCTGATATCGACGGCAATCCTGCCTGGCAATTGAAACACAAAGGTAGTGGCAATCCACCGATGACGCTGATCACTACCGTTTCCGAGCCGCCCTACAAACTCGTCGGCACCATCTCCGATCAGAAAAAAGTCTTCGATGGCAGGTGGATTTTCGAACTGAAACCCGTTCACGGCGCCACCGAACTTACCCTCACGGAAACCGCCAAAATCAACAACCCTGTTTTCCGCGGTCTCTACCACCTCTTCGGCGACCCGGCGATGTACCTCGATCAATACCTGAAAGCCCTGGCAGCGAAGTATAATGAAACTGTGACGATTTCAGGATTGTAGTCATCTCACTCCGTCGAGATGACAGAACGTGCAATCACCTAGCACCTTACTCGCTAACCCAATAATAGCCCTTTGCAGTATCATCATTTATTGAGATACTATCTTGACACCGCGTCCTCAGGACGGAGCGTGAGGACTACAAACCAGAAGCACCCATGCGACGAGTGAAGACTGGCGGCGGCTGGAGAGCGATCAAGTACTCGCTCACCATGGCCAACAAGGTAGGCTGGTGGCGATTCTGGAAAGCGATGCGCTCGCAGAATGCCTGCAAGACCTGTGCAGTCGGTATGGGTGGCCAGCGCGGCGGCATGGTCAACGAAGCAGGACACTTCCCCGAAGTCTGCAAGAAATCGTTCCAGGCGATGATCTCCGACATGCAGGGAGCCATCAAGCCGGAGTTCTTCCAAGAGTATAGCATCGCCAAGCTCAAGACGCTCTCCCCGCGTGAACTCGAAAGTTGTGGCAGGCTTAGCTTCCCCGTCATCGCTACTGTCGGTGCCACTCACTATCAACCCATCACCTGGGATAATGCACTCGGCAATCTTGCTGCACAACTCAAACTAGCTGGGCCGATGAAAACTTTCTTTTACGCTTCAGGCCGATCCTCGAACGAAGCAGGCTTCCTACTGCAACTATTCGCCCGGCTCTTCGGCACCAACTACGTCAACAACTGTTCGTACTATTGCCATCAAGCCAGCGGGGTGGGACTTTCCGCAAGTCTGGGTACCGGTACCGCAACGGTATCTCTCGAAGACCTCGAACATGCCGATTTCGTCATGCTCCTCGGTGGCAACCCGGCTTCAAACCATCCCCGACTGATGCGTTCGTTGATGCAGGTACGGCGCAACGGTGGACAGGTCATCGTTATCAACCCGGTCAAGGAACTGGGGATGATGAAATTCCGAGTCCCCAGCGACATCCGCAGCATGCTCTTCGGCTGCGACATTGCCAGCTTTTATTTGCAACCCCACATCGGCGGCGATGTGGGGTTCCTCACTGGCCTGGCGAAGATTATTCTCGAACAGAGGCAGCATAATGCCGCATTCATCGAGAAGGCCACTGAAGGATTTGATGAGTACGCACGCCATATCAGGAACACATCCTGGCAGGACATAGAATCGCAGTCGGGGATCAGCAAAGCAGATATCCAAGAAGTGGCTCAGCGATATCTGCGATCGGAAAGGGCTATCTTCGCCTGGACGATGGGCATCACCCACCATCTGCATGGCGTCGATAATGTTCGCAGCATCGTTAACGTCGCCCTGCTCCGAGGCATGGTCGGCAAGCCCCATGCAGGACTGCTGCCAATCCGTGGTCACAGCAACGTGCAGGGCATCGGCACCGTTGGCGTAACTCCTACACTCAAGGCCGGTATTGTTGAGCGCATGGTGAAACGCCTCGGCGTACATCCACCATCTCAACCCGGTCTCGACACCATGGCCTGCATGCACGGTGCCGACCAGGGTGAACTAACGACGGCACTCTGTCTCGGTGGCAACCTCTACGGCTCTAACCCCGACAGCACCTTCGCTCATCGAGCTTTGAGTAAGTTGCAGCAGATCACCTACATGAATACGACGCTCAACACCACGCATGCCTGGGGCCTAGCCAAGGAAACGATGATCCTGCCCGTGCTGGCCCGTGACGAGGAACCGCAGCCAACGACGCAGGAATCGATGTTCAATTTCGTGAGGCTGTCAGCAGGCGGCCCCAGCCGAGTGGCCGATGCCCGTAGCGAAGTCAGCATCCTCAGCGAACTGGGGCAGCGAGTACTCTCCAACACTCCCGTCGATTGGAAGAGCATGGAAAGTCACCATGCCGTCCGCAACCTGATGGCTGACCTCATCCCCGGCCTGGAACCCATCGCCCAGCTCGATGCCGACAAGAAAGAGTTCCACATTCCCGGCCGACTAATCCACACACCCACTTTCCCAACGCCCACCGGCAAAGCAAAATTCCACCCTGCCCCGCTGCCAAGGGAGACCTCGCCACCAAGCACCCTCCGACTCATGACCGTCCGCAGCGAAGGCCAGTTCAACACCGTTGTCTATGAAGAAGAAGACCTCTACCGAGGCCAGGACCGCCGCGACGTGATTCTGCTAAGCAAGGACGACATGCAGAGATTAGGCCTGCGTGAGAATCAGAAAGTATCGGTACGCTCAGCCACCGGCGTGATGCACAACATCCTCGCCCGCCCCTTCGACATCCGCCCCGGCAACGCGCTGATGTACTTCCCCGAAGCCAACATTCTGGTTCCCAGCGGAGTTGATCCCTATTCCAAAACCCCAGCGTTCAAGTCGATAGCGGTGACGGTGGAAGCGGAAACAGGTGGCTTGGTGACAGCGGAGGCGTTGGGGGAGAGGCTGAAAACGAGAAAACGAGGATAGGCACAGAATGCCAAGGTGAAGAATGTATCGATACCGAGTTCGACCAGGTTATGGCTCGACGGAACTTCTGATCGAGATTCAGCTCGAGCCTGCTGACCAATCTTTCTCTACCGAATTAAAGAAAGTGCTCAAGCAATTGAATGGGAGGGCTTCCGAATTATCCCTTTTGTCATCACTCAACGATGCTGTGTATGACTTCAACAGTGATGCAGGTCCATTCTCAATAAAGATAGACATTTGGGACATTGTCTTTATCACGGCTCCAAATAACCAGAGCGCTATTTTGAAGATTGCAGAAGTCCTGCGAACAAATGCTCAGTTTGAGCAAGAAATCGTGGACTTTGATGAATACAAGAGAAATATCACAGAGATCGCATGATAAGAGCAGATAGCCTTCAAATCATACCAAGTATTTTTCATCGCTAATTTTTGATGAGTCTGCAATTCAACACACGATATCATTGTAATCGTATGTTGAAGAGAGGAATTGTTGTGCCTCATGACCCGACTGAAATTCTGTATGCGACTGGAGAAGTTGCAAAAGTCGGTGATCTCGTTGACAACGATGGCTGGGACTCGGTCGTTGAAGATGTAATCATCACCCCAGACCGTATGGCATTCTGGGGGCTAAAAAAGCCAGGCTTGATGCTACAGTGCGAAGAAGCAGGGCTGGTCTTCGAGCCATGCTCTTCAACCTCCTGGAATGCTATCATCTTCAAGAGTCGTGCATAACAGGGAGCAGCATATCGTGTACTTCGCCACCATCATTCTTCTCATGTTCGTCCTGCCTATTGGTTCAATCGCAGCTGAAGCCATCACTCGTGACACCGGGCTGACCTGGCTGCTGGTTGGTAAATGGGTTGTCTTCTGGTGCGTGGGAATCCGGTTATTCGTGGCTGGGTTGCAACAAACGATTCAGCCATGTTACACCGTAAATCCTTGGCCTCAAGGGAGACGAGCCACTGATTGTCGTCCGTGAGTTGGGCTTTGCCAACCTGTCTGGCGGCATCTTCTACGGTCTGGCCGGAATCAATCATCTGCTACAACAGCATCGCAACCAAAAAGAAAATATGGCAAAGGTAACAGACCTCGCAGCAGCCGTATTTTTGTTGGCAGCTTTTATTGCTGCGATTCGTGTTTGATGGCTGTTTGGTACCACAGGTAACGCTAAACTTCGTGCCACAGGTAACAGGCACTCCGGTTACCTGTGCTCGCAAAGTACGTAGAGTTAATCTAACACAGGTTATCGGACTACCGATAGAGGCCGTCCGGTAATTCAGAGTGCATCGAGGATCCATTGTATTTGCCCGTTGTTGTTTCCGCAGCGGTGGTTATGTCGCAGCAGAAGTTGATAGTTGGCGATGGCAGCGAGTAGTTGTGTTTGGTTGTTGCCCAGTCC
>JAEUIE010000049.1 GCA_016795155.1 Planctomycetia bacterium
GGTCACCTTCTCACGCGATGAATATGGCAGCGCCAGCCATATGACCTTGTCGCTGACCAGCATCAATTACCAGGAGACGGGTTCAGGCCTGGTCACCACCAGTGTTGAGGTCAGGAACCATTCGACCTCGCTGATGACCTCGATGGAAGAGTTCTTCTACAACAACAGTGAATCGCTGGAATTGACCGGTGCCGCCACGGGGTTCGACTTTAACTCCTCCCGTCATTCGGGTTTGGTGGGTTACTTTGACAACTCGACTGCCACCCTGGTCCGGCACAACGAATCACGCAGTACGTTCACCGCCTTGCAGGTTGCGGATTATGCCAACTCGCAAGGCATGCTCGGAGAATACTCTGATGGCGAGTATTCCTACTCCAGCATGTCGTACCAGTCGACTGCTACTCTCTCATCGCTGGCAACCGCAACTTCATTGAATACGCTCCTCAATAAAGATGTTTATCGCATGCTCGATGCCATGCCTGACAGTAACGGCATGAGCATGAACTCCGATCCAGGTGATGGTGCCGTCGGTTCCAGCACTTCTTCATCCAGTGGCAACAGTATCGTTACCTACATCAACAATCTGCGGGTGGTGACGGACACCACGAGCACGAGCGCATCGTCCGGGCTGGAGACTTATTCATCGCTGGGGCAGTATGCCAACTTCTCGACGAGCCTGACGAGTTTTTCGCATCGTTCCAGCGGGCAGAGCCTGTCGACGATGAACTTCACGGAGATGCTCACCGGTACGATGTCCGAAAGCTCGCTGGGCAGCCATGCCAGTGAAAGTGGCGGCGGGTCTACTGCGGGTTCAGGGATTCGGAACGGTTCGGGCGCTTCCACCAGCGGCGGATTGACCAATGGCGGCGCGCTGTTCACCTACAACACCGAGACGACGGGTCATGCTTATTCGAGTATGGTATTCAGTACCCGGCAGGAGGGGAACATCCCGGCTGACCTGGGCACCGAACTGACGTATTACGAGTCGCGGGTGACGTTGTCGGCGGAGCAGTATGCGGAGGAAGAGGAGGTGCTGACCGAGTTCATCCGCACGATGACACAGACCGATGGTACGTCGGACGACACGGGAAGCAGTTCGATGCTGGTGCCGCAACCGTTCAGCGGGCCCTATGAATATGAAGCAGATGACCGGACGAACGACTCCTCGCAGACAGTGACGCATGGTTTCGAAGCGACCCGCACGGGGTTGCGGGAGTCGTTTGCCGAGCAGTTCCGCACCAGTTACGAGTATGGCACCTACAGCGAGGGGGATTACAACCTTTCGTCTGCCACGTACTACAGTATCGAAACGGCGACGGTGTCGTTCTCGCATACGTCGGTGCTGGAGAATGAAACCACCGTCGAGAAGGCGGGGTATAACCATCGCGTCAACAACTGGGCTCATTCAGGATCGAGTGACAAGTACACGGCTGACAACGAGACGCATACGCACGACACGATCCAACGTTCGGTGCAGACGATTGTTACTGCGGGCAACAGCAGCAGTGTCGACAAGCGGTTTGAGCAGGGTGTTTATTCTCATGGTTCGTACAGCTACAGTTCGATTGCTTACGATGCTCATTATTATGCGTCTACCTCGGCTATTTCATCCATCGAGTCGTCGATGTTCACGGCGACCGAGTATGGTCGGCGGACTATCACCGATATGTCAGCGACGCAGAATCATTGGAACAATTTGAATAAGCCGACCGGGTTCGTGCTGATCGAGTGGTTTGCGGAGTTTACGCAGTCGATCACCGGTATCGAGAGTGATATTACAAGCTCCGCCAGGGATGAGCATTACACCAGCGTCATTCGGGGCACATCGTCGGGGCAGGACTTCAGCTTCTCGCTGATCAGCTCGACCTATGAAGCTACAACGACGGACAGTGTTTCGAACGGAACCAGCTTCACTTCGCTGTTCACCGGTTACCACACGACCGGGCTGGTCGGTGTCTATCGTGACATCGAAGGGGAGATCAACTCGAGCGTCAACGTCAACCAGACCAGTTCTACGTTTATCAACAAGCAGCACCTGGGGTCGATGTACAACGGCGTGGCATGCGTCGTGTACGACAAGACGCTCAGCGAAGCCAGCCAGACGATCACCAACAGCAGCAGTTATGTCATCAGCTACGAAGGGGATCATGCTGACTTTGAAGTTTACAGCTACGATTCGTCGGATGTGACGATCACCAATGGCTACTCGATGCAGGAGTATTCGGAAGTGTCGTTTGATCCGGGGGAGACGGATCCGTGGAGCCTGGTCAGCTACACGTCGATCAACACGGTGACCAACGGCTACACCTACGATGAAGAATCGATCTTCAATCTGTCACAGCGATGGACGACATCGGGTGGTGGGTCGAACGGTTCGCACACTTACAACCACGAACGGGAACGGACGGATACAGGCAGTTTCGACGTGACGTTTGTTGAAGAGAAGTATGGCTACTCGGAGCCTGATGGATCAGGCGGATACAGCTTCGTCTTCGATGATTACTCGATCACCAACAGTTACACCGAAGATGGGGAGTATACCAACGTTGGGTTCGCGGAATCGTTCGGTGTGATCACCGCGATGTTCTTCGGGGCATCCACGTATGAGCATCGTTACGACTGGGACAAGGAACGGGAGCGTGATGGTTCGGGCAGTGAGTCTATTACAGGGCACACGACAGGTGGTGAGTTTGAGTACGACTCGTACAGCAAAAGCTTCTCACGCGATGACACCGGCGATTACTTCGGCGTGCATCAGTCAGCAGGCACAGGTTCGCTCTACTTCTGGTCGCATGCCACGCTCATTTACGATGAGACTCTGGAATATCGTCACACCGCAGACCTGGATGAATACGAAGTCAGCATCGACTTCGCAGCACCGTGGACATTGACGTACACGACCGACAGCACGCCACTGACCACGATGACGGGGGCGACGCTGGAGACGCATACCGATAGTGGGGAGGATGAAAAGAAGGTGCCAGCGCCGCCGATGCCGCTGGCGATGAATTTCCAGGGGGCGAAGAACCCTGATTACTATGGTTTGTCTGACAGAGTTGTGGCAAGCTATGGAGATAAAAAGACTGCTCCTAGTGGCGGAGGTGGGAATGGGAATTACCGCATAGCACCTATTGCGTCGGATGGTTCCACGCCTTCAGTTTCAGCAGGTAATAAACATGGACAGACAATATTAAAAGGCCAAAGGGTTGATGGAAAAAGAATTCAAGACGAGGATGATTTGCCTAAACCTAAGGATGGGTACTATTGGCAATCTTATCCCGATCTGTCGGACAATATTGGCAAAACGCCCGAAATGCGAGCCCGTCCAGGTTGGGTGGAAACAGAAATTAACGAGAATACCAGAGTTGATTCAGCGATTACCAAGTTAACGCCTGCTCAGCGTAGGGAATTGGTGATACTGATTGCATCAGAATTGGCTCCCGGGCTGGCGCAAGAGCAGATTCGAGAAGCCATCCGCATGTTGCCTCTTCTCGTTGGTGTTGGCGTGGCGGCAAATCTACATCCCGCTACCAAGGCAGCTTTCAATGGGGCAATGTACTTGCTGGGGATCCACGGTATTACCAGTGAAGCCTTGAAGATCCTCATGGCGTTATACAAGGCCGGTGATGCATACAACATGGAGCAGATTGCCAGGTTGGCCACTGAACTGGCTGAGGGTGCAGCAGGTCTTGCAGCGAACGGTATTTTAGCAGGTGTCGCCAGGTCACATGGACAACTGGTGAAGGTGAATGGTCCACTTACTGCAGCAAGCAAGCGGGCTTTAGTTAAGGATATGCTTAGGAGGCTTATCTATGAGCAAGATGGATCGTTGAGGGTTGCGCCAGCACCATACCATGGTCCGAAGAGTAGATACACTGAAGGTTATCCGAACCGATCGGCTCTTGGAAAGACACCCACGCCTCGGGATGCTGAAGCAGTGTACGGTCGCGCGATACCTGACCCAGACAACACCGACGCCGTTAGGCAATCATGGTATGGTCGATCTGCTGACGGGAAGTACTACCGCTACCAAGGAACAAACGGCGAAGTCCACTTCAATGGCATTATCGACTGGGATAAACTACCTTCATACATCAGATACCGGTTTAAACAACAGGGATTTAATTCGTGATTATCGGACAGCCACAAGAATTCGCAATTGAGCATACGATATGCTACTCAGACATGCGAGTGCGTCTCGGTGATTTCTTCATTTGGGCACATGGCAACCAAATCGGAGATCGTGATGGTGCATTTGATCTTGATTTCATAATTGACGGACTGTGCTATCCAATCTTGATGCAAAACTTCGATAACTGGAAGCTCGACGACTTGGATACAGATGCGCTGATAGTTTACTTAACCGGGGTCTTGGATTCGGGGTCGCCCTTGTTCAACGACCGCATTGGAGAGCGTCGCCCAGTTCGTCATATGATTATCTCAGCTTATAATAGCGAGGGATTTGACGAGTACTTTCTTAGTGTTATTATTGCGAAAGATCGGTATTGCCGCGTGATTTGGAAGGAGCGGAGCGACACTCACGGACATGAAATCCGTATTCCCATAGAGCTCTATCAGTCGGTCATCATATCAACATACGAACAAATCTGTTCGCAGACTGGTAGAGGCTCGCCAATGCTTACATGGCTCAAAATGAAAGAGATGGAAAAAGAGAGAGTTCGACTCAATGTACTCGCACAACAACCTCGCCTCTCGAACATTAATAAAAAACTCGATCTTGAGATCGAGTGCATTCGCAACGTATACCGTCAGGTACAATAGTGACCGAAAAGCCAAAACTGAACAGACAAACACGAAGAACCAAACACGAATGACCATGATGAGAAGAAGGGACTCAAAACTGTTGCAGAAAGCTGACCGAGTCAGCCACTCACGCCGCTCGACGGTGGTAACTGTTCAACAAGCCGCCCAGCTGGGGTGTAGAAAGAAACTTCTCCAATACACGACGATTAACAGCGAAGCCCTCCATAGAGATGTTTCCACCCAAAACATCTCTACTACACCGAAAGAGATAAGTGTGACGGTTAACAGCGATTATGAAGAACGTTGCTGTAACCTGTTGATTAACAATGACTTCTGATGGTGAGAATTTCTCCGTCAGGTACAATAGTGACCGAAAAGCCAGAACTGAACAGACAAACACGAAGTCCCGATCACGAACGTTCATGAGAGAGAAATGGACCCAAATCTTGGCGATAACTGGCGAGTGGCTACCAACTCACGCCGCTCGGCGACGATAGCTGTTCAAAAGACCACCCAACCGGGGTACAGAAACTATCGCACTGGCTTTGTCAGAGTCTTTCCACTTCCGAATACGCCGTTTTGTCAGCGGTACATTGCCTATGCCTTGGTGCGCTCGTTCCGTGTTGTAATAATCAACGTAGCAGGTGGCAATGTGACGCAGATGATCCTCACCGAAGCAGATGAAATGATCCAAGGCTTCCTGCTTGATGCTCTGCACAAACCGTTCAGCATAGGCATTCATATTGGGCTTCTGCGGGCCAACCCGTTTCACCTCCACGCCTTCAGCCTTGAGTATGGATACAAAGTCCCTGGTATACTTGGTATCGAAATCACAGATCAAGGATTCCGGCTTCACTTTTTCCTTGTCCCACTGCATGCAAACATTCCTGGCTTGTTGCTTCATCCAAGTATTATCCGGATTCGTCGTGAGACCACCCAGAATGACACGCCTCGATTCAATATGAATGAAGAACAACACGAAAACATCCACGAATCCCCTGAGAGTCCACACCTTCTTGCTGAAGAAATCCGTGGCCCACAAGGTTTGTGCATGCTGCTTGATAAAGTCTTCCCAGGGCTTGTCGCCGCGCTCGGGACAGGGATCAATACCTGCAGCAATCAGGATGTTCTTCACGGTGGTATCACAGATCTTGATTCCCAACTTTTTCAGTTCCCCGTGAATCTTGCCATACCCCCAGATGTTCTCCTTAGCCAATCGTATGACGAGCACCTTAATCTCATCATCAGTCATCGGGCGTCCTGGCTTCTTCTTGGCCTTCTTCGGACGACCCAGTTCCCGTCGTTCTTCCCGAACCCAGCGCAAAAAGGTGTCTGGCGTGACAATGCCGATCAGTTCCTTGATAGCCTTGCCAACCGGCTTGCCAAACCGCAACAACTGTCGGCGCTCTTTGTCTGTCACCACGATTCGCTTGGTCAATCGCTTTCGCAGAATGCCGTTTTCCTTCTTGAGATATTGCACCTGCTTGGCCAGTTGCCGGTCAGTCGCCGTGGCAAGCATTACCAGAAACGATTGCATCAGAGCCTTCATCCTGTCGTTCTCCACAAGTTCAAAGCTGCCAACGTGATGACATCATTTTTCCACCCCGCCAGACTACCGAATCAGCAGACAATTCGCGATCAAAATCGGCTGGTGCAGCGAGCAAATCTGGAGCAGGGAAAGGGACATCTCTCCTACAGCCTGGTTAACGCCAAACCGCTTGGTAGAGAGAAATCGAGGTATTTTCTCTCTACCAGGGTGGAGAGAGGTTTTTCGTGGGTTAACAGCCTTTTATGATTTGGTTTGACGTAAGTAGATAATTATCAACAGCTTCCAATGACTAGCTATCTCTACACTTTAATGAGAGAGAACATCTTGAAGCGCGCCCTACCCGGGGAGCTTGCAAGCCTTCATCGAGGCTTTATCTACAACACGGTTCACGCACCACGCCAGGCAGAGAGTCTGGCGTTTTTGCGTTGATAGTTGGCGAGTTTTGGAACTGAACTGCGGGCTATTAAACGGCCAAGAGAACA